>DATDRI010000217.1:0-3338 GCA_035291825.1 Vicinamibacteria bacterium
GAGCACGGCGACGCGCGAGAGCTTGGGAACCACTTCCCTGAGCAGCTCCAACCGTTTCCCCTCCAGTTCCGGTGAGATCGAGGTCAACCCGGTGATGTTCCCACCGGGCCGGTTGAGGCTCGCGACGATACCCGTGCCGACAGGATCACCGACGGCCACCATGACGAGAGGGACCGACGTCGTCGCCTTCTTAACGGCGAGGGTGGCAGGTGTCCCGGCAGTCACGATCACGTCCACCTTCAAGGCGATCAGCTCAGCGATGAGGGTGGGAAAACGCTCGTACTTCCCTTCAGCCCATCGATACTCGATCAGGACGTTTCGGCCTTCGTCGTAGCCGAGGTCATGCAGGCCCTCGCGGAACGGCCGCACGAGATTCGCCTCGAGCGCAGCGGTGGAGTTCCCGAGAAAACCGATCCGGTGCACCTTTCCTGTCTGCTGGGCGTCGATGGCAAGCGGTGTCGCAAGGATGCCGAGAGCAAGGATGAGGCCGACTGTGTTCACCTTCATGCTTGCCTCCGAGTCCCCTACGGACTCATCGGCAGCGAGAAGGTAAAGGTGGCGCCCACCCCCAGCTCGCTTTCGACCCAGATCTTGCCACCGTGCATCTCGACGAACTTCTTGGTAAGCGTGAGTCCAAGCCCGGTACCCTCCCGCTTCCGGGCGTCGTCGCTCCCGACCTGCCGGAATTCCTCGAAGATGGCGTCCTGGTCTTCAGGGGCGATCCCGATCCCGGTATCGCTGACGGAGATCTCGACCGACCCGTCGGTGAGCACGGCCTTCAGGCTGATCCGTCCCCCTTCAGGGGTGAACTTCACCGCATTGGAGAGGAGGTTGAGGAGGACCTGCTTGATCTTGCGCTCGTCCCCCACGAGATCTCCCAGCCGCGGGTCCACGTCCAGTTTGAGGCCGATGCCGTGACGGCTAGCTCGCTCCTTCACCAGGGTGACGGCATTCTCGAGGGCCAGCGCGAGATGGAATGGGGCCAGGGCCAGCTCCATGCGGCCGGCTTCGATCTTGGACAGGTCGAGAATGTCGTTGATCAAGGACAGGAGATGCTGACCGGAGGAGAGAATGTCTTGGAGATACTCCGTTTGCTTCTCATTCACCTCCCCGAACATTCGCTCCAGGAGAACCTCGGAAAAGCCGATGATGGCGTTGAGCGGGGTCCGGAGCTCGTGGGACATGTTCGCGAGAAACTCCGATTTGTGACGACTGGCGGTCTCGAGCTGGCCCCCCTTTTCCTCGATCTCGCGGAACAGCCGGGCGTTCTGGATGGCCAGGACCGACTGCGTCGCGAAGGTCTGGAGGAGGTTCACGACTTCCTGCGTAAAGGCCCCTTTCTCCTGTCGCCAAACCGTCAAGGCACCCATGATCTGCTGCTCGAAGAGGAGCGGAACGGCAAGGACGGATCGATAGCCGAGCCGCACGAGAATAGAGCGGACCCGTGCGGCGCCATATTGCCTCTCCTCTAGGATGTCGGCAACCTGGATCGGTGTACGAGTGGCCGCCGCCTGCCCGGTCGCGCCCTCCCCCAAACGGATCGGTGCTGCCCGAAGCACCTCAACCAGCTCTTCTTCTATACGGTGGGTGGCCCTCAGGTGAAACTCCTGCGTGGTCTCATCGTACTCGTAGATGACCCCGCCGCTGGTTCCCGAAAGCTGGACCGCGCGGGCGACGATAGTGGCGAGGACCGTCTGGACGTCCAGGGTGGAGCTGACCGCCTGGCTGACCTCTCCCAAGGCCTTCAGCTCCTCAACCGATTGACCCAGCTCGCGGGTCCGCACTTGCAGCTCCTGGAAGAGGCGGACGTTCTCGATGGCGATCACGGCCTGGTCGGCAAAGGTCTGGAGGAGGGCAATCTGGGCCTCCGAGAAGGGACGGACCTCCATGCGGCGGATCAGGATCGCCCCGATTGCAACACCCTCGCGCAGCAACGGCGTAGCAAGCGTCGTCCGATGGCCGCCCTGTTTCTGATGGATCTTGCCGACCGGGAACTCGGTTTCGGACTCTGCCGCGAGGTCATGGACGTGGGTGGTTTGCCGGTCGACCACGGCTCGGCCAGTTACCCAGCCACGGCTGATGGGTGTGCCCTCCTCACTAAACATCCGCGTCGGGAGTGGCCCATATGAGGCCACCAGCCGAAGGACATCCCCATCGACGCGGAAGATTTGCGCATCGTTGGCGTCGCACAGCCGCGCGGCATTCTGAGCAACGGCGTCCATGACCGGCTGGAGGTCTGTCGGGGAACTACTAATGACACGGAGGATCTCGCTCGTGGCGGTCTGCTGCTCGAGCGCCTCAGTCAGATCGCGGTTGCGGGCTTGTAGCTCTTGGAACAAGCGAACGTTCTCGATGGCGATCACGGCCTGGTCGGCAAAGGTCTCCAGTAGCTTGATCTGCTTGTCCGAGAACGGCCGCACCTCCGTGCGCCGGATCGCGATGGATCCGACAGGAACGCTCTCGCGCAGTAGCGGCGCAGCCAGCAGCGTGCGAATTCCTTGGCGTTGGACGGCGCGCCAGACGTCTGGATAGTCCTCTTCGCGCTCGGCCAGCATGTCGCGAATGTGCACCGTCTGCCGGTCGACTATGGCGCGGCCGCTTGCGGAACCCCGGCTGATCGGTCGGGTCTCCCCGACCGCAATGGCGGCCGTGAGGGTCCCGTGACGCGCCACATGCCGCATGACGCCACCTTCGACCCGGTAGAGGGACGCATCCGTCGCCTCGCAGAGCCGCGCGGCGCTCTCGACGACCGCGTCGAGCACCGGTTGGAGATCCGTCGGGGAGCTGGCGATCACGCGCAGGATCTCGCCGGTGGCGGTCTGCTGCTCCAGGGCCTCTGCGAGCGCCTTTTCAAATCGCTTTCGTTTGGCCGCCTCGCGCGCAAACGACTTGCGGAGCGTCTCAATCTGAGCCAGAAGGTCAGCCTTCGTGGTCTTCACGGTCGCTCGCTTATCTGCATCTCCGCCTGGTCCGGGGAACACTTCTTCCCTGCGGGGACCTCGCTAAGCCGGGCCGGTAAAAGCGTGGATAGGTGCGCCAAGCTTAGCACCGCTCGAACGGGAGGGTTCAAGAATTGCTGTATCTGATTCTGGACGTTGACCATCTGCGGTGGGCCGCCGACAATCCAGGCCATGCTGGCCCGGGTGTTCTCCGCCGCCGTGATGGGGATCGACGCCGCGCTCGTGTCGGTGGAGGTAGACGTCACGTCAGGCCTTCCCGCCTTCAACATGGTCGGGCTCCCCGATTCCACCATCCGCGAGAGCCGCGACCGCGTCAGGAGCGCCATCCGGAACGCGGGCTACACCTTCCCCATGGAGCGCATCACGGTCAGCCTTGCC
>DATDRI010000218.1:0-23548 GCA_035291825.1 Vicinamibacteria bacterium
TAAAGATCCACGGTCTGAAGGATGGTGCGTAGCTCGTGGTAGCCGTCTTGCCGACGAAACAGGACCTCGAGACCCAAGTTGACCTTCGCGTAGGCGCGGGCTCTCACTGGCGCGGCCTCACGAATACCGCCTCGCCCTCGATCTGAGCCAAATCGAGGCGACTCGCTCCTTCCGGTAAGGAGATGACGAAGGCTTCCGGATCCAGCCGCACGTTGATGTCCAGGTCCTCCACGGTGAGCGAGGCCTCGATCTTGTCGCTGGCGACCTCGATCCGGTCGGGGGCACCTCTCCTCATCCGTTTCCATTCCGTCGGATAGACGACCCGATAGGCCGAGGTTCGGGCCTCTCGAACCTGCTCCCCCTCGATGTCGACCGTGCCCTGGGCCAGGTGGACGCGAACCCGGTCTCGTCGCTGTTCCCCCCGAACCGCGCCTTGCCCCCCTAAAGGTAGTCCGGTTCCCGACAAAATCGCCATGACCTCTTGAGGACTGAGACGTATCCCCAGCAGCGCGGCGACGACGTCTTCCACCGCCGACTCTTCCAGATACTCACGGCTCCTGGGGAAAAACACCGTAATCTCTCCCCCGCCGGTCACCGCGATGAAGCGGCTCGAGCCGAAGGTCGCCAGGAGCTCGACCCGGACACGATCTGGACGCTCGAAGAGGACCAGCTCGGTGGCGCTGAATCGACCCTCCGGCCCCTCCCCACGGACTCTCACCACCGCCTGGTATCGCTCGACGCTCTGCGCGTCTTGTTCCAGCTCGGCCACCAGTCGATTTGCCGCGTCGCTCTCGAGCGGCATGCCGGGTCCGCTGGTGACCGGTCGGCGGCTGCACCCGGTCCATAGCAAGAGACCGAAGAAGCTCGAAAAGCTGAGCGTTCTCAGGAGGGACGTGATAACCGCAGCTCGGCTAAAGGGGGCACCCTGGGACGACGTACACCTGGGTGGAACCGGGAGTCGAACCATCCCGTTGTCGACAGATGGCCAATGGGCAGATGGCCTATGGAAAGATATCCTGACCGGAGCGGGCCTTTTCTATTTTCTGCGCGACTTGCTCCCTTTCCAGCTCCTCGTCTTCCTGTTCGATGGCCTTTTGCCAGTAACCGAGTGCTTGGTCCCGATCACCTTTCTTATAATAGAGGTCACCGAGGTGATCGTACACCACCCCCGTCGTTCGCAGACGCTCGATGGCCTTCAGAAGGTTCTCTTCCGCTAGCTCGAGTCGACCCAGCCTGAAGTAAGCCCATCCCAGGCTGTCCAGATACGCACCGTTGTAGGGATCGAGAGCGACCGCCTGCTGAATATAGCCTAGCGATTCTTCGAGGCGCATCCCGCGATCGGCCAGCATGTAGCCCAGGTAATTCAATGTGCCGGCGCTCTCGGGATTCAAGGTCAGGACGCGGGTGAAAGCCATCTCCGCACCTTCCACCTTGCCCTGTCTTTCCAGCACCGCGCCGAGCTGGAACAACAACCCCTCGTCGTCCGGGATGTCGTCGATCGCCTTTCTCAGATGACTCTCCGCCTCTTCGAAACGGCCGGCGCTCAGCAGGTAGCTGGCTACCGCTTCGGCCAGCCTCTCGTCATGAGGAGCTTTCTCCGAGAGACCGAGGAGTGACTGCAAACCCTGCTCCTCCTCACCACGCTCGCGGAGAACCTCCGCCCGCAAGATGTGCAGCGGCACCTCGTCGGGATTTCGCGTAAGTGCCTCATCGCAGATCCGCCCAGCCTCGACGGGTCGATCGGCGGCGAGGTAGGCCTGCACCAAGTAGGCATCGAAACGAGCATCCTCCTCGGCGAGCTCGCGCCCCTTCTGGAAAGCTTCGATCCCACTCTCGAACTCGCCAAGATTCTGGTAGGCAAAACCGAGGTGGGCCAAGAACTCGGCGCGGCGATCCAGCGGATAGGAATCTTCCGGCAAGGATAGTAGATTCTGCAGCTCCTCCAAAGCGGAACGGTATTCCCGCTTGTCCTCATAGACGCCCACCAGAGCGAAGCGACCGGCAATGTGTCCTGAGTCGAGACGAAGCAGCTTGTCGAGGAGCGCCTCCGCTTCATCGAGCTCTTTCAGATCCCGCCGGACCAGAGCGAGTCCATAGAGAGCTTCCGGCCGATCGGGCTCGGCCGCCAGGACGTTCTCGAACTCGACCGCCGCTTCCTTCATGCGACCGGCTTGAGCCAGAGACGTGGCCAACTGTTGCTGCAGGTCCGGATCGCGGGGAGAGTGGTCGAGTGCCTCTCGGTAGACGGTCGCCGCATCCTCGAACTCGCCAAGCTCCTGGTAAAGCGTCGCCAGGAGCAGCCGAGCCCGCTGATGACGTGGTTCCACTTCTATGGATCGGCGGAGCAGTTCCGTGGCCTGCTGGACGTCGCCCTGCTCGCGCCGTACCTGAGCCAAAAGATAGAGAGCGTACGAAGAGTCGGGATCGCTCTCGATCTGCTGTTGGAGCTCGCGGGCGGCTTCTTCTATCTGCCCTCGCATGAGATAGAGCTGGGCCAGGCCGAGCCGACTCTCTCCATCCAGCGGTTCCAGGCGCAAGGTTTCCTGAAACTCCTTGATGGCCAGCTCGGTCAGTCCACCCCGATCTTCGTTTCGACTGAGCTGGGAATAGATGTTGGCCAGAAGGCGGTGGGCGGCGGCGAGCTCGGAGTCGAGCTGGGTGGCCCGGCTGGCACTCGAGATCGCCTTTTGTACCTGGTTTACCTTGGCGTAGACGCTGGCCAAAGCCAGATGAAGGTGGGCCGCGTTGGGATCCCGCTCGAGGGCCTGGCCGTAGTATTCCAAGGCCCCGCTGTTATCCATCTCCATCTCGTGCATCCGACCGAGACAATACAAGTAGTAGGCGTCGGCACGACCATCGACCTGGGCCTCTACCGGAAGGCCGGAGAGAAACCCGGGCACCGAGAGAATCGCGATCGATATCAAACGGCCCAAACGCATGCGGTCACACCCTCACCTAAAGTCATTATCGGGCCCGCGCCGAATGTTGTCAACGTGGGGCGAGTTATCAGGAGGTTGGCCACTCCATCGAGTCCTACCGGTAGCCGACATTGACACGTGCCTGAGCGGCCTGTTATAAGTTTTTCGGATCCGAGACTGCTTTCATGGCCATTCATCCCGAGCTCCTTTCGATCCTGGCTTGCCCGGTCTGCAAGACGCCGGTCGAGCTGGTCAAAGAGGGTACCGCCTTGAAATGCGGTAAGTGCTTCCGCGTGTACCCCATCCGGGACGACATCCCCATCATGCTGGTCGACGAAGCCACCATCGAGCGATCCGAAATGAAGTCGACTTCTTGAGCCCTACTTGAGCGACGTTCAAACCGGCGAGCTCCGCAAGATCCTTTGCCTTCGGCTGCGCTCCCTGGGCGACGCCGTTCTCATGACCCCGGCCTTGGCGGCCATGCGCACCGCGCTGCCCCAAGCCCAGCTCTCAGTGGTTCTCGGCGAGGAGCTCGCGGATCTCTTCGAGGGCCATCCCCACGTCGACCGGGTGCTGATCCTCGGGGGCCGGCGCGGCGACAAGGTCTCGCTCGCCAGGAAGCTTCGCCAGGTAGGATTCGACGCGGTCCTCAACTTCCACGGGGGGCCGACCAGCGCTTGGTTGACGGCGGCCTGTGGAGCGCCCCTGCGGGTGGGTCGAGATACGTACCGTTTCCGGTTCCTCTACAACATTCGCGCCAAGCCGCCAGAAGACGTGTTCTCCGATCCCTCCGCCGTTCACACCGTCCACACCCAAGCCTCCTTGGTGGCCGCTCTCGGTGTAACGGTCTCCGACCTTCGCCTTCGACTGAAAGTCCCCGAACCAGCGCGCTCCCGCCTCAGGCGACGGCTCGAGGAGCTGGGTGGTTCGCCCCGGGACTACCTCGTCCTCCAGCCAACCGCCAGCTTCACCTCGAAGCAATGGCCGGCCACACGGTTCCAGAGCCTCATCCGACAATGGAAAGACCGAACGGGGTGGCCCGTTGTGGTGAGCCTCCCCGGCGGCTCGCGGTTTCGCTCTCTGGTGGAACTGTTCTCTCCCGAATCTTTGGTGCTCTCGGACTTGTCCTGTGGCGAGCTGATGGCCTTGTTGGAAGGAGCCCGGCTCTATGTGGGAAACGACAGCGGCCCCATGCACGTGGCGGCGGCGCTCGGCACTCCGGTGGTGGGCATTTTCGGCTCCTCCGATCCTCGCCGCTGGCATCCATGGGGCGTCGCCAACCGGGCGCTCTCGGCCGGACTCGACTGCAGCCCCTGTCACGGGAAATGGTGCGTCAATCCGGCCGAGTTCGCCTGTCTCACCGAGCTCTCGGTGGAGACGGTGCTGAACGCCGCCCTAGAGCTGCTGCCCGGCCACACCGTCGCCCGACCGGCGAACCACCACCAGAAGCGCGCCGAGTAAGGGAAGGACCCGGGTGAACGCCGCCGCCTCGACTCTCTCCGGCACCGACCGACTGGCGGAGCTGGCGGGGCGAGACTCCACGCTCGTTTTGGCCATTGGCTTCTGGTTGGCTCTCATCCAGATTTCGATCGCCGCCTCCCAGATCGTCCTCACCTTCGTCTTGCTCCTCTGGCTGTACCAGCTCGCCACCGGCCGGGCGGAGCTGGTGCGGCTTCCCTTCGACTGGCCGCTCGGGCTGTTCGCCCTGCTCAGCGTGGCCTCGGCGGTCTTTTCCTTCGAGCCGGCGGAGAGCCTTAGAAGCGTCAGGAAGCTCACCCTGCTCATCGTCCCCTACCTCCTGGTGAGCGCCCTGCGGCGAAAACCGGTGCTCGCCCTGGAACAGTTGGTGCTCGTCCTCATCGTGGTCGCCGACGTGTGCGCACTGTTCGCGCTCTGGCAGTATTCCTTCGGGGAGCTGGGCGACATCAATCACCGGATCCGCGGCTTCATGAGTCACTACATGACCTTTTCCGGGCTTCTCATGGGCGTTAGCATGTTGGCCTTGGCGGAGCTGCTTTTCAGCCGACGGCGGCGAGCCTTCCTGGCCGCCAGCCTGATGGTCTTTCTGGTCACCCTGGCCCTTTCGCTGACACGCAGCGCCTGGATCGGAGTGTTCGTTTCGGCGAGCCTCCTCTGCTTCCTTCGCGACCGTCGCCTGCTGGTGGCAGTACCCCTTCTCCTCATCGGAGCTTTGGCTCTCCTGCCCAGCGCGGTTCAGACTCGCGTACGCTCCTTCATCGAGCCCGACCGATCCGGACGCGACCGGTTGTACATGGTTGAGAGCGGCCTGAGGATTTCGGCCAATCATCCATGGTTCGGCGTCGGCCCCAACATGGTGCAACCCGTTTATCCCATCTACCGACTGGAGGGGGCTCCAGAGCTGCAAAACGTTCACCTGCACAACAATGTCGTGCAGATCGCCGCCGAGAGGGGTCTACCCTGTCTGGCGGCCTGGTTGTGGCTCATCGCCCTGGGAATCACGGGAACCGTCAAGCGCTATCGTCGCTCGTCCGCGGGAACGAAGGAACGGGCGCTGGCGGCGGGTTCTCTGGCACTCTTGATGGCGGGCATGACGGCCGGGCTCTTCGAGTACAACTTCGGCGATTCGGAGTTCCTCATGCTGTTTCTTTTTGCGATGGCGATCCCTATCGTGCTGGATCGAAGTTCCTCGGAAAGCGGGCAGGAGGAAGGAAGGGTTTCTTGAGCAGCATCTCGGCGAAGCGCGCGTCGTCCATTCTGCAGGCGGCTAGAGGTAGAGAGATCGTGGTCGTCGGAGATCTCATGCTGGACGAGTTCGTGTGGGGGAGCGTGTCTCGCATCTCCCCGGAGGCGCCGGTGCCGGTCGTCGAGGTCTCCGGCTACAGCTTTCACCTCGGTGGCGCCGCCAACGTCGCCCACAACCTCCACAGCTTGGGCAGCGAGCCGAGGCTGGTCGGCATCTTGGGAGAAGACGACGCGGCGCGCCGACTGCGACGAGTCCTCGGCGAGGCCGGCATCTCCGCGGAAGACTTGCTGACCGACCCGACGCGGCCCACCACGCTGAAGACTCGTATCATCGCGCACGGCCAGCAGGTGGTGCGAGCGGACCGCGAGTCGACGAAAGACATCTCCCGGTCGCTGGAGAAGCGGGCACTCGCGAGAGTGGCCGCCGCCCTCGATCGTGCCAGCGCCTTGGTTCTTTCTGACTACAGCAAGGGCACCTTGACCAGGGAGCTCATCACCGAGTGCACGCATCTAGCGCGGAGACGAAGGCTCCCCATTCTCGTCGATCCCAAGATTGCCCGCTTCGGCGCCTACCAGAGAGCGAGCCTGGTTACCCCGAACATCCACGAGGCGGAGCGCATCACCGGAGTACCCATCAGTGACCTGCCCGGGCTAGCCCGAGCGGCACGAGTCATTCTCGGCAAGCTGCGCTGCCAGGCCGTTCTGGTGACCCGTGGCGAGCAAGGCATGTCCTTGTTCGAGAAAGGAAAACCGCCGGTTCATATCGGCGCCACGGCGAGGGAGGTTTTCGATGTGACCGGTGCCGGCGACACGGTCATCGCCACCATCGCATTCGCATTGAGTGGCGGAGCATCCCTCGCCGAATCGGCGCGGCTGGCCAACCGAGCGGCGGGAATCGTGGTCGGTAAGCTGGGAACCGCGGCCGTCGATTCCCAGGCGCTGCTGGATTCGCTCAGTGACGGAAGTGGCGGAGGCCGGTGAAGACCATCGCCAATCCCCGCTCGTTGGCACCCGTGATCACTTCCTCGTCACGGATCGAGCCTCCGGGCTGAATGATGGCCCGCACACCCGCATCGGCCAGCTGGTCGGGTCCGTCTCGAAAGGGAAAGAAAGCGTCGGATGCCGCCGCCGAGCCCTGGAGAGAGCTCTGCGCCTTGGTGACAGCCAGATGACAGGAGTCCACGCGGCTCATCTGCCCCGCCCCGATCCCGAGGGTGTTTCGATTCTTGGCGATCACGATGGCGTTCGACTTCACGTGCTTGGCGACCTTCCAGGCAAACTCTAGCGCCTCCATCTCCTCTTCCGTCGGCTTTCGCTCGGTGGGGATCTCCAAGCGCGAACGATCGAGCGGTGAGCTGTCCCAGTCTTGGACCAGTAGCCCCCCCACCACGCGGCAGAGATTGTATCCCTCCCATCCGGGCTCAGCGGGGTCATCGATCGCCAGCAGCCGCAGGTTCTTCTTTCCGCGGAGCTCCTCCAATGCTTCCGGGTCGAATCCGGGAGCGATCACCGCTTCCAAAAAGGTGGAGACCAGCTCTTTCGCGGTTTTCTTGTCCACCGTCCGGTTGAGTCCCACGATCCCCCCAAAGGCGGAGACCGGGTCGGTCTCCCGGGCCAGAACGTAGGCGCTCAAAAGCGTGTCGCCGAGAGCCACGCCACAGGGGTTGGTGTGTTTGATGACCACCGCGGCGGGCTGGTCGAACTCACAGAGGAGCCGCCAGGCGGCATCGAGGTCCAGAATATTGTTGTATGAGAGCTCTTTCCCTTGAAGCTTGCGGGCTCCCGCCACCGCCCGCGGCACACCTTCTGCTTCGCGATAGAAAGCCGCTGACTGGTGTGGGTTCTCGCCATAGCGGAGGTCTTGAACTTTCTCGAACGCGACGGACAACGTCCCGGGGAAGGACGGCTCGAGCTCGTTGACGGCCAGCTCGTCGCCCCGTGCCTCCAGCAGAGTCATGTACGAGGCAATAGCCGCTTCGTAGCGCGCGCTGGCGCGAAACGCCTTCACCGCCAGGTACAGCCGAGTGGCCATGTCCATTCCCTCGTCCAGCTTGCCCAGCACCAGGGAATAGTCCCGCGGATCGACCACCGGGATCACGTGGCGGAAGTTCTTGGCGGCCGCCCGCAACATGCTCGGCCCGCCGATGTCGATGTTCTCGATGATCTCCGCCACGCTTTTCTTCTCCGCCACTTTGGCCTCGAAGGGATAGAAATTCACCGCCACCATGTCGATGGGTATGATCTCGTTCCTTCGCAGCTCTTCCAGATCCGAGGCCAGCTCGCGCCGGGCCAGGATCCCGCCGTGGATGAGGGGGTGAAGCGTCTTGACTCGGCCCCCCAGTATCTCGGGGAACCCGGTCGCCTCCGATACCGGCGTTACCGAAATCGCCTCCTTGGAAAGGGCGGTGGCGGTGCCACCGCTCGCCAGGACCTGGTATCCTCTCTCCGTCAGGCCGCGGGCGAAGGAAACGATCCCCTCCTTGTTGGCAACGCTCAGCAAGGCGCGGCTCTTCACTTGATCTCGAGGCCTGGTCATGGTCTTCCCTTCTCCGTCTTGGAACGAGTCGATGAATCCGGTCCTTCGTTTCGGAAGAACCGGTAGCCGGTGAAGTCTCCATTGGCTTCTTCCCAGGCCGCCAACCAAAGGTAGGAAGCCGCGGTGACTCCCCTCGAGTAGCCGAGAGAGGCCGAGGCGTAGGGCACCGATCGATAATCGAAAGCGGTGGCCGGCACCAACTGCCCGTCTTTCCAAAAGGCAGACACCAGGACGGGCACCGAGCTTCTGCTCGCCGACGTGAGACGATCGAGCAAGGCTGCCACCGAAGCTCCCTCCACCGTGGAGGGCAGACTCCAGTCGTACACCAAGGGAAACTCTTCGAGGTGGAGCGTCACAAAACGATGGAACTCCCCGCTGGCCCGCGCCAACTGCGGATCTCCGGCACCCACGACGGTCGGGTCGGCCAGATCGGCGGCGATGCGAAGAAGCTTTCCCAGCTCGACCGCCACTTCCTGGAAGGGTCGGCGCTGATTCACCTGTTCTGCCGTCCCCTGAACTCTCTGCTCGACGGCACGGGCGGTGTCGGGGGAGAGCGTCCCCGCCAAGCCGTCGCGAGCCAAAGCGGAGGCCATTTCCCCCTCGAGTCCGAAGACTCCCTTCAACAGATAGGCCTCGTTTCTCCACAACACGCGCTGGAGCGCCGGAGGCATGATGAGAAGCGTATCGTAGACCATGTTGCGATAAATCGGAGCGGGCCACGCCTGCAAAGAGCCCGGCGCTACGAGGGTTAGGAAAAAGGACAGCGCCTTAAGAAAGGGAGGGACAGGGAACAGCGGCAAAGGAACGCTGGATGGCCTGCTGGTAGCTCCAGGAAGGCTCGAAGCCCGGCCGATCACTTCTTGGGCCTAGCCACCACCGAGACTTTTCCGCCTTTCAAAGAGACACCGAAATCGACGTCTTTATAGCCGTCATTTCGCAGTTGTTGGGCTTGCTTATCCAAGGCGCGCCGGAAGCTCTCGTAGTTGAGGTTGCCCGTCGACTGACCCGCCTCTTGCCTGGCGGCGACGTACTTGTCGAACACCTGCCGGAACGGATCTCCCCCGCTGGCGGCCTGCCCGGCTACCGGCGGATGGGCAGAGGCGACCCGCTTGGGTCGCTCCTCGCGCCCCCCCGGAACGCGTCCCTCTTCCTTGAGCCGGACACGACGGTTCCACATTTCGTTGTAGGTAGAGTATTTGGCCTGGTGCATCTGGAAAACGGATTGTTCCGCCAGATTCTGAGGAGAGGTACGATTATAGCGCCGGATGATGTCCTCGACTTTCTTCTTCGTCTCACTAGGTGGCTGCCTGATAGCTCCCGAGAACCACTGCTCGTACTCGGTCTCCAGCTGCTTCATGCCCCGCTTGAGCCGCTCCATGTCCTCGTAGAAACCCACGGTCGCCTCCTAGGTCCGACCCTCTTCATCCTTCCGGAAGAACCAGAAGAAGGGTAACCAGAGCTCCCGCGCATAGGGCACTCTCTTGTTCTTGACTAGTATCTCGCAGGTCGGATAGTCGCCCACCAAACTGAACAACCGGTGAAGCTCCTGCACTTCGTTAACCGTGTAGGTCGCGTAGTGGCGCAACCAACGGTCTCGGCCTTCTCGTCGGTAACGCGGTGCTCGCTCGGCAAGGGTGATTGCCTCCGCATACTTGGGGTCCTCGGCGGGGCCAAAAACCACGGTGAGCGTGAAGTCGCGAGGCGCCTGGTCCGGGTAAAGAATCTCCACCATCTCGGGATCCAGGTGAGAGATGTCCTTCTCCCGACGCTCGATGATCTCGGGAAGCCGCTCGATGTAATTCTTCGCCCGCTCTTCCGCCATGATCCGGTGGCTATGCTAGAATGCTACCTGCAAACGCTAACTATTGTCAACGACAGCAGTTCTCTGATCTTTAGCCCCTCAAGCCATTGAGCATGGACGCCGCACCGGGCGATGTCGAGCAGTTGTTGAGACGGCTCCCGAGCGTCGAGCGCCTGCTCGATGGCGAAGGCTTTCGCGCGCTTCAGGCCAGGTTCGGCCGCCGGCAACTGTTGGCCGCCACCCGCTCCGCATTGGCCGAGCTGCGGGAAGCGGTACGCGAAGAGCGAGTCGACGGAAGGAGCCTGGAAGTCGCCCTCGCCGGCATGGAGGACTCGGTCGAGACCAAGCTCGTCAGGGCCACCGCTCCCTCCTTGGTATCGCTCATCAACGCCACCGGAATCATCGTCCACACCAATCTGGGTCGGGCGCCGCTATCCGCTTCCGCGATTGCCGCGGTCGCGCGCATCGCCAGCTCCTACAGCAACCTGGAATACGATCTAGAGAAAGGCGGCCGTGGCCGCCGCGAACAGCACGCGGAGCGCCTACTGGAGCTACTCTTTCCCGGTCACGACGCTCTGGTGGTCAATAATAACGCGGCTGCCGTTCTTCTCACTCTCAACACTTTCGCCGCCTCCCGGGAGGTGTTGCTTTCCCGGGGCGAACTGGTGGAGATCGGTGGATCATTCCGAGTTCCCGATATCCTGGAGCGAAGTGGGGCTCGCCTTCGCGAAGTGGGAACGACCAACAAGACTCGCATCGAAGACTACCAGGCAGCACTGGGGCCGGCGACCGCGCTCATCCTGCGGGTACATCCCTCCAACTTTCGAATCATCGGTTTCACAGAAAGAGCCTCGACCGAAGAGTTAGTGGCATTGGGCAAGGCGCACGGCGTTCCGGTCTTCGAGGACTTCGGAAGTGGCAATCTCCTCTCGCTCGCTCCCTACGGTCTACCGAACGAGCCTACCGTAGAGACTAGCCTGGCCGCCGGCGTCGACTTGGTCACCTTCTCCGGCGACAAGCTCTTAGGTGGTCCGCAAGCGGGAATCCTGGTGGGACGCCCGGAACGCGTGAAGGCCTGCCGGGAGAACCCTCTGGCGCGCGCTCTCAGAGTCGATAAGCTGACCTACGCGGCACTCGAGGCGACGCTCCGTGCCTTCGTCCAGGGCGAGGCCACCAAGGAGATTCCGGTGCTTCGAATGCTCTCCGCTCCGGTTAGCGAAGTCCAGTCTCGCTGCCGGCGTCTGGCGCGGTCCCTCGAGACGGTCGCGGGGCTCGAGCTTTCCTTACTCGACGGATTCTCGAAAGTCGGAGGAGGAGCAGCGCCGGAGGACGAAATCCCGACTTGCTTGATCTCGGTACGGGCCGGGAGTCTCTCCGCGCAGGCCATCCTGGACCGGCTGCGCGCTCACCGTCCCCCGGTGATCGCGCGCATCGCGGAGGACCGCGTGCTCTTGGATCTCCGAACGGTTCTCCCCGAAGAAGAGATTCTCCTCGCCTCGGCGCTCACGGCCCTGATGGCGGGCTGACGGCGAGCCGACCGTCGACGCTTCAGAAGAGCTCGAGCGCCGCGCGCCGGGCCAGGGCCATCGCCGGACCAGGCAGGATTCCCAGGACGACCGTCGCCAAAGAGCTCACCAGCAAGGGAAGCCTCAGGCCCAAGCCGAGTGGGTGCATTCCCGGATGGGGCACCGGTGCTCCCATGTAGAGCACCATGACCACCCGCAGATAGTAGTAAACACTCACCAGGGTATTGATGACCGCAATCAACACTAAGGCGATATAGCCTTCGCCCACGGCGGAACCGAACAAATAGAACTTTCCCACGAACCCGACGGTGGTAGGGATGCCTGCCAGAGAAAGCATTGAGAGACTCATCGCCACCCCCGGCAGGGGGTGAGTCCACCCCAGTCCTCCCCAGCTGCGGATCGACAGGTTCTCCTCACCACGCCTTCCGAGTGCAATCGCGGCGGCGAAGGCCCCAAAGGTCATGAACGAATAACCCAGGAGGTAGAAAAGAGCGGCCGTTCGCCCGGCCACTCCTCCCGCGATGACGCCTACCAAAAGGTACCCCACCTGAGCGATGCTCGAATAGGCGAGCAGACGTTTGATGTCATCCTGAACGATCGCCAGCAGGTTGCCGAGGGTCATGCTGAGGACCGCCACTACCCACAAGACTGCTCTCCACTCTTCGCCGAGCGTGAGCAGTGACCCGGTGACTCGCAGCAGGGCGCCGAAGGCCGCCGTCTTCACCGCCACCGCCATGAAGGCGGTGACGACGGTGGGTGCTCCCTGGTAGGCATCGGGGGCCCACATGTGAAACGGCACCGCCGCGATCTTGTAGGCAAAGCCGACCAGCAGAAGTGCCAACGCCACCACCGGGAGCGCTCCCAGGTCATGGCCTCGCGCCAGGAGCGCCGCTTCGATCCCGGCGAGATCGGTACTGCCGGACACGACATAGAAGAAGGCGATCCCGTAAAGGAAGAAAGCCGAGGCGAAAGCGCCGTAGAAGAAATACTTCACGGAAGCTTCCAGCGAGGAAATCCGATCGCGGGCCCAGCCGGTGAGAGCGTAAACTCCCACCGACATCGTCTCCAAGGCCACGAAAATCACCACCAGGTGGCGGCTAGAGACGAGAAGCAGCATGCCCGCCGCGGAAAGGAGGAGCAGCGAATAAAAAGCCGGCTGCTCGAGCTTCTGGCGAGCCAGAGACTCCTTCGCCACCGGGACGGTGAGCAGCAGGGCGAAGAGCACCAGCAGACTCAGGAAGAGGCTGAAGGCGTCGGCATCGACCATCCCCAAGGCGCGGAGTCGATGCCCCCACATGCGCAGGCAGGCGAGGACTGAAACCAGGGCGCCGAGCCAAGCCAATCCCGCCGATGGAAAGCGGTCGCCGACGGCCCTGCCCGCGCCTCCCACCGCGATGACCACCGCAGTGGTGACCAAAATGAGAACGGGTACCAGCGCCGCTGCCCCCACGCCTACTCCTCGAGGGCCCCACTCGGGGTGCGAGAGACAAAGCGCTCCACCGTGCCATCCAGCGGGCGAAGGAACGTGCCGGGTGCCACGCCCATCCACAGGATCAGGATCACGATGGGGAGGAGGATCATGCCCTCCCGGCGACTCAGATCGGGAAGGTGGTCGTTCGCCGGGTTCTTGACCTCTCCCAGCATCACCCGTTTATACATCCAGAGTAGATAAATGGCGGCCAAGATGACGCCCAAGGCGGCGGCCACCGCGAAGGGCGGCGCGGTTTGAAACGCCCCGAGGAGAACCAAGAACTCCCCGACGAAACCGCTGAGGCCGGGAAGTCCCATCGAGGAAAGGAGCACGATCAAGAACACGCCGGCAAACCGAGGCATGCTCTTCTTGAGACCACCGAGATCCTCGATGGCGCGGGTGTGTCGGCGATCGTAGATCATCCCCACCATGATGAAGAGCGCGCCCGTCGATAGGCCATGACTCAGCATCTGGAATAGGGCGCCCTCCACGCCGGCCACGTCGAACGAGAAGATTCCCAGCACCACGAATCCGAGGTGGCTCACACTGGAGTAGGCCACCAGCCGCTTCAGGTCCGGCTGGACCATGGCCAGCAGAGCCCCGTAGAGAATCCCGATCACCGCCAGCGTCAGGATGGCCGGCGTGAAGGTGCGAGCACCCTCGGGGAACAATGGAACCGCGAATCGCAGGAGTCCGTAGGCGCCCATCTTGAGAAGGATTCCTGCCAGGATCACGCTCCCGGCGGTGGGCGCTTCCACGTGGGCGTCGGGGAGCCAAGTGTGCAGCGGGAAGATCGGGATCTTGATTGCGAAACCCGCGAAGAAAGCCAGGAAGAGCCACTGCTGCGTGTCCTGGCTCATCACCAGTCCTTGCCAAAGGCGAAGGTCGAAGCTCGGCGCCCCGGTCTGAACGTCCTGGAGGTGATAACAGAACAAGATCCCCACCAACATCAAGACGCTGCCTCCCATGGTGAAGAGGAAGAACTTGATGGCGGCGTAGATGCGACGCTCGCCGCCCCAGACTCCAATGAGCAGGTACATGGGAACCAGCACCGCCTCCCAGAACACGTAGAAAAGAAAGACATCCAGGGCGAGGAACACGCCCATCATCAGTGACTCCAGGACGAGAAGCAGGGCATAGTAGGCGGCCGTCTTCTCTTGGATCGACTCCCAGCTCGCCAGCACGGACAAGGGAGTGAGAAAAGCGGTGAGCAGCAGCAAGAACAGGCTCATGCCGTCCACGCCGACCAAGAAGGAAATCCCCAGGCTGGGCGCCCAGCGAAGGGACTCGACGAGCTGGTACTCGGCTTGCGCGGGGTCGAATCGAGCCCAGAGAAGTGCCGCCAATACCAGGACCACCAGGGAAAAACTGAGAGCGAGGCGACGAGGCCAGTGGGCCCATCGGCCGCTGATACCAACCATCACCGAGCCTGCCAGAGGAACGAGGATCAGGAAGGTCAGGAGGCCCATGTCGTCCCCAGAATCATCCACCCGAGCAAAGCCATCACGCCCGCGAAGAGGAAGAAGAGGTATAGCCTCAGGTTGCCGCTCTGAGAGAGCCTGAGCCCCTCACCGCCCACGCGGACCAGGCGAGCCCATCCGTTGATGGAGCCGTCCACCAAGGATCGGTCGACCGCCCGCCAGAGAACGACTCGGCTGAGGAGGAGAACCGGTCGCACGATCAAAACATCGTAGAGCGCGTCCACCCTATACCCCTCTCTCAGTAATCGATGGAGGCGGCCAGGCTCCTTCGCCATCGTTTCAGGGAGTCCCGGCTCGGCCGAATAGACGCGCCTGGCGAGGAGAAGTCCCCCCGCCGCGATCACGACGTTCAAAGTCATCAGAGACGCTTCCAGGTAGAAGGAGCTCGGCCGTGGGCTCTTGACCGCCAGATAAGGCGCCAGGAACGTCTCGATCCAGCTGTGATGAGGGATCCCAATGAATCCAACCACCGCCGAGCCCGCGGCGAGTGCCCACAAGGGCCAGGTCATGGAAGGAGGCGACTCTTCTAGCGCCTGGGCCGTTTCGGAGCCACCGCGAAAGCGGCCCTCGAAGACCAAGATCCACAGACGTCCCATGTAGAGGGCGGTCAAGAAGGCACCGGCAAGGCCCGCCGCCCAGAGCAAGAAGTACCCTTCTCGGAAAGCGCTCCACAAGGCCTCGTCCTTGCTGAAGAAGCCGGCGAAGGGAGGGATACCGGCCAGTGCCAAGGTCCCCATCACGAAGGTTCGATAGGTGACGGGGAGTCTTTCTCTCAGGCCTCCCATTTTTCGAATGTTGGTTTCTCCCGCCAATGCATGCATGACGCTTCCCGCGCATAGGAACAGCAAGGCTTTGAAGAACGCATGGGTAACCAGATGAAAGATGGCGGCGCTGAACGCTCCCACCCCGCAGGCCAGGAACATGTATCCGAGCTGGGAAACGGTCGAATAGGCGAGGACTCTTTTCAGATCCTCCTGCGCCAGGGCGATGGTGGCGGCGAGAAGGGCCGTCACCGCCCCGATCGCTCCCACCAGCCCGAGAGCCATGGGTGCCTCCGCATACAAAGGGGCGGTGCGAGCCACCATATAGACTCCCGCAGTCACCATGGTAGCGGCGTGAATGAGTGCGGACACCGGAGTGGGGCCGACCATGGCGTCGGGCAACCACACGTGGAGAGGAATCTGGGCCGACTTCCCGATCGCTCCCACGAAGAGCAGGATTCCGATGGCGTTCAAGACCCTGGCATCCTGCGTGGGGACCAGAGGGAGAAACTCGGCGAAGCTCACGGTGCCGAACACTACGAAAGTCATCAGGATCCCGATGAGGAACCCGAAATCCCCGATGCGGTTCACGATGAAGGCCTTCATGCCGGCGGCGTTGGCCGTCTCTCTCTCGAACCAGAATCCGATCAACAGATAGGAGCAGAGCCCCACACCTTCCCACCCCACGAACATGAAGAGGAGGTTCTCCGCCAGGACCAATAACAGCATGAAGGCGATGAACAGATTGAGGTAGGAGAAGTAGCGGCCGATGTCCCGCTCCCCCACCATATAACCTTGAGAGTACACATGGATGACGAATCCCACGCCGGTAACGACCAGAGCCATGATCGATGACAGTGGGTCGAGCACCAAGGCCGCCCTCGCGTGGAACGAGCCGGCGGCGACCCATTCGAAGAGCTGCACGGTGATGGCGCGCTGGCCGGGGGCGGCTCCCGTCACATCCGCGAAGACAATGGCCGCCAGTACCAGCGAGGCTCCCACCGCGCCCGACGCCAGCCTTCCCGCCCAGGCGCGGCCCATGGCACGTCCGAAGAGCGCCAGAACGAGCGACGAGATGCCGGGAATAAGGGGAATCAGGGGAAGGAGCCGGGAAGCATTGCCCACTCCGGTGCGCTCCTCAATACCTCAGCAGATTCTGGTCGTCGACGTTGATGGTCTCTCGCTTTCGGTGCAGGGCGATGAGGATGGCCAGGCCCACCGCGGCTTCGGCGGACGCCACTACGATGACCAGAAGGGCGAGAGCCTGGCCCTCCAGATTGCCCACCGAGCGGGAGCCAGCCACCAGGGTGAGGTTGACGGCGTTGAGCATCAGCTCGACGCAGAGAAAGATGCTCACCAGATTGCGATGAAAGAAGACCCCGGTCGCTCCAATCAAGAACAGCAACGCGGAGACCACCAGATAATGTTGAACCGGGATCATGAGCGCCTCGCCAACCAGGTCGCTCCTACCAGCGCCGCCAGGATGAGGATGGCGGTGGCCTCGAAAGGCACCAGGTAGCGGGTGAGAAGAAAGTTGCCCATGGCGGCGGCGGTGCCCGCAACACCTTCGTCGGTGGGAAGACTCGGGAGACCGTCGAACGCGATCCCCATCAGCCCCAGGAGCATCACCCCCACCAGCATCGCCGCCCAACGCAGAGCGCCGGTGCGCTCCTTGAAGGACGTCTCTCCCCGAAGATCGAGCAGCATGATGACGATCAGAAAGACGACCAACACCGCGCCCGCATAGACGATGATTTGAACCGCGGCGAGGAAAGTGGCTCCCGATAGAGCGTAGAGACCGGCAACGGCACAAAAACAGACGATGAGTGCCAGCGCGCCGTAGGTCGGACGGCGGCTCCCGGCCACCACCAGAGCCATGAGGATGGAGACGCCGGCAAGGAAATAGAAGACGACACTCTCCAAGGCCGCGACCTCAATCGGTGCCGGAAGTGGGGCAACGCTTCTCTCGCATGTGAAACTCGTACTCCTCACCGAAACGAGCCAGGGTGCTGGTGACAGGGACCACCGCCCCGTCACCAAAGGGACACAGGGTCTTGCCGCCGATGTTGTCGCAAACGTCGGCAAGGAGATCGATGTCCCCAGCTCGTCCTTGCCCGTGCTCCAATCGCTCCAAGATTTGCAGGAGCCAATCCGTGCCCTCTCGGCAGGGCGTGCACTTACCGCACGACTCGTGCCGGTAGAACTGCATCAGCTTGGCAGCCGTCCAGACCATACAGGTGGTCTCGTCCATGACAATGACCCCTGCCGAGCCCAGCATGGATCCGGCTCTCAGCAAGGAATCGAAGTCCATGGGAGTGTCCAGGTGCTCCTCGGTCAAGACCGGCACCGACGAGCCTCCCGGGATCACCGCTTTCAAACGGTGCCCTTCACGAAGGCCTCCCGCATGTTCGAAGATGAGCTCTCGCAGCGGCACGCCCAGAGGCCCCTCGTAGACTCCCGGCCTTCGCACGTGCCCGCTGAGACAGTAGAGCTTGGGACCGGTGTTCTTCTCTTTGCCGATGGACCGATACCAGTCGGCTCCACGGGTCACGATGCACGGCAAGTTGGCTAGAGTCTCGACGTTGTTGATGGCGGTAGGACAGCCGAAGAGCCCCACGCTGGCCGGAAAGGGAGGTTTGACCCTCGGCAGTCCACGCTTGCCTTCCAACGATTCCAGCAGAGCGGTCTCCTCGCCACACTCGTAAGCTCCCGCACCGCGGTGAAGGTAGACCTCGCAGTCGAAGCCCGAACCGCGAATGTTCCTGCCCAGATATCCGTGCTCCCGTGCCTCGGCAAGCGCTCGCTCCAGGACACGCGTCTGCTCCAGGAACTCTCCTCGGATGTAGATGTAACACACCGGGGCCTCGATGGCGTAGGCAGCCAGCAGGCAACCTTCGATGACCAAGTGTGGATCGGTTTCCATCAGGAACCGATCCTTGAACGTGCCCGGCTCGCTCTCGTCGGCGTTGCAGATCAGATAGTGGGGGCGGCCATCCTTGGGAAGGAACCCCCACTTGGCACCGGTGGGGAAGCCGGCTCCACCGCGTCCTCGCAGCTCGGAGCGTTTGACCAGCTCGATGAGCTCGGCAGGCGTTTGCTCGGCCAAGACTTTGGCCAGGCCTTGGTAGCCTCCCCGCGATAGAGAGACCTCGATACGTTGAGCGTCGGGAACCCCGGCATTCCAAGTGAGAACGGGCTCGAACGCGGATGTCATGACAGCTCGGAGAGGACTTGGGCCAGCTTCTCCTCGCTCAGATACCCTTCCACCCGGCCGTCGAGCTGCATCATGGGAGCCTTCTCGCAAGACCCCAGGCACTGGACAGGTGTGAGGGACACGCTCCCATCGCGGGTGGTCTCTCCCGGTTCGATCCCCAGACGGCGGGAAAGCCAATGGAGGATGCGGTGAGCGCCCAGAAGGGAGCAAGAGAGATTGGTGCACAAGCGGATGTCGTGGCGCCCGCCCGGCCTGAGCCGGAACATGTCGTAGTAGCTCGCCGTCTCCAGTACGTGCACGGGAGCGAGCTGTAACAAACGCGCCACGCACTCCATCGCCTCCGGGCTCAGGTAGCCTTCCTGCTCCTGGGCCAACCAGAGAGCGGGCAGCAGGGCGGCACGCCGATGCTCCGGGGGATAACGCTTCAGGATCTCTTCCAATCGGGCCTGATTCTCCGGGGTGAAGACCATGTTCTCCCGTGCGTCGGTAGCTCTGCCGGCCCGGCGGCTGAGGGTCGTGCGCTGGCGCAGAGTGGACTGGCCGCTCGGGTCCGGGGACTCCCCGTAAGTAACTGCCAATTCAAGCGAAAAACGGATTACTATAGTCCACGCCTTGGACGAGTGTCAAGGCAGGGCGAACGCACAGGGACCACTTGACACAAACCGGGAGCGGTTGCAAAATGATGAAGGGGCTTCATTTAGCTCAGGATCTAACGTGGGGACGCGTGCCGCTGGGCGGATCTCTCGGATCTTCCTCCCACCGAGTGCGATCCCGCGGGGGCTCTGACCACGTTCCAATGCTATGATCACTGGTTTCAACACGGACGTGAAGTACAAGGGGACGGTGTTCCATGTCCAAACCGAGGACAAGGGCCTCGAGAATCCCATCATCGAATCCCTCATCTATAAGGGGGGAGAGATCCTGGGTAGCCGAAGGCTGGCCTATTCGGAGGTCGTGCAGAACGGCTACGACGAGAAGTTAGTCGTCAAGCTCATGGAAGACCAGCACAAGACCATGATCGAAGAGATTCGGCAAGGAAGATTCGACGCTTCATCCGATCTACTTCGTGATGAGACCGTCCTTTCCGACCAGAGCCTGGATCAAGTGATACTCAATTATCTCGTCGAGAAGAAAAACGAGGAGTAGTGACTCCTTGCAAATCATCCTGAACAGCGAACGTCACGAACTGCGCCGCCCCATGACGGTAAAGGAGCTGCTCGACGAGCTGGAGCTCGACCACCGTCGGGTGGCGGTGGAGATAAACCGCCGAATCTTGAAGAAGAGCGAATTCGAGCAGGTTTCGGTCTCCGAGGGAGACAATCTGGAAGTCGTTCATTTCGTAGGTGGGGGGTAGTGAGAGGCTCGCGGCGCTCGTGAACTTCTGAAATCAAGCCATTCGCTTTCTTCTTTCTCTGATTACCGCAACCGGCACCCGAGAAAGCCTCCTCGCTCCCGCCCTCAAGGAGTCAGTCTGATGGATAACCCACTGGTCATCGCCGGCCGGGAGTTTCGCTCTCGGTTGATACTCGGCACCGGCAAATACGGTAGCTTCGAGTTGATGCGGCAATGTCACGAGGCGTCGGAAACGGAAATGGTTACCGTGGCAGTGAGGCGGGTGAATATCTCCGATCGCAGCCGAGAATCCCTATTGGATTATGTCGACACCGACCGCTTCTCTCTGCTTCCCAACACCGCCGGCTGTTACTCCGCGGAGGATGCCGTGCGCACCGCCCGACTAGCTCAGGAAGCCGGCTTGTCCCATTGGATCAAGTTGGAGGTGATTGGCGACGAGAAGACTCTTTATCCCGACACCGAAGCCCTGCTCCAGGCGACGCGAATTCTGGTCAAGGAAGGCTTCATTATTCTTCCCTACACCAACGACGACGTGGTCATGGCGAAGAAGCTGGAGGATGCGGGTGCCGCGGCGGTCATGCCGCTGGGCGCACCGATTGGCTCGGGTCTGGGAATCCAGAATGCCAACAACATCACGCTCATCAAGGAAGCGGTCAGGGTTCCCGTCATCGTCGATGCGGGAGTGGGTACCGCCTCCGATGCCACCATCGCCATGGAGCTGGGCGCGGACGGCGTGCTGCTCAACACCGCGGTAGCGGAAGCCAAGGATCCCCTATCCATGGCACGGGCCATGAAGCTGGCGGTGGAAGCCGGGCGGCTCGCCTTCCTTGCCGGACGCATACCCAGAAAGAGATACGCCTCCGCCAGCAGTCCTGTGGAAGGTGTCGTCCGGAGCTGAAGACTCCTCCCGTCTCTGGAACCCCCCGATGCCTTCCATAGAAGACCCTGGGCTCCGTGAGCTAAAGCAGAAGCTTTCCGAAGAGGAGGAGAGCTACGCCCAGCTCCTGGCTCAACTCGACGTCATTGCCCAGGCTCAGCTTCCCTACGAACTGGATTCCGAGATTCCCTCGCAGCTCGGCAAACTGAACGCGTCGTGGGAAATCGATCCCAGCAAGTCCGCCGCACCCAAGAAAGACGTTTCTCCTCCCGGAGGGCTCAAAGGACTCCTACGTCGCATCGTGCGACGACTCCTCGAACCGGAATTGGCGCCCCTCCAAGACGCGCTGGCACGCCAGCAAGCCTTCAACTCCTTCACCGTTCAGTTCCTCAATCGTTATATGGACGCGGCGCACCGCCACGCACTGCGACTCAGAGAGTTTTCGTCGGTGCTGGTCCGCTACGCGCAACGCATCGACCGGCTGGCGGACGCCAAGGATCGCCTCTACGCCCAGCTGGGCAACACCAGGAGCGACCTCCTCTTGGACGGGATGGATAAGCGAATCGAGAGCATCAGCCTCGGATTGAGGCGGGCGCAGGATAGGTTGGACTCCATGATGTCAAGTGTCGACCTGGCGCGAAGCGAGCTTCGGTCTCTCCAAAACGCCATGGAACCTCCCCTCCCACGCCGACGCAAAAGGACGGCACCCCCGGCCCCCCCTCCCAGCCCCTTCGAGCAGCGTGAATACGTCGCCTTCGAACAGCGATTCCGGGGAGCCTCGGAGGAGATTCGAGAGCGGCTGATCGGGTACGTCAAGCACTTCAACGGCTCGGCTCCCATCGTGGAGCTCGGTTGCGGCCGCGGCGAGTTTCTCGAGCTACTTCGCGATGCGGGACTGGAAGGCCGGGGTGTCGACGGCAACGCCGAGATGGTGAACGTCTGCCGTGAAAGAGGCTTGACGGTGGAAGAGGGTGACCTTCTGTCTTATCTGAGCGGCCTCGATGAAGAGTCGGTAGGAGGAATATTCGCCGCTCAGGTCGTGGAGCACCTACCCCCGGCGATTCTCAGGGAAGCTCTCACCGCCTCTTATCGCGCCCTGCGCAAAGGGGGACGCATCGTTTTGGAAACGGTGAACACGAAGAGCGTGCTGGCGCTCATCGAATCTTTCTATCGAGACCTCACCCACCAAAAACCGCTCCATCCCGAGACACTGGACTTTCTCCTACGCTCCTGTGGCTTTCGCGAGGTGCTCATCGAGTACCGGAATCCGGTCAGTGAGCGGTCCAAACTGCTGAGCGTGACATCCGATGATCCCAGCACCCGAACTCTGAACGACAACTTCCGCAAGCTCAACGCCCTCCTCTTCGGCGACCAGGATTACGCTGCCATCGCCACCAAGTAAGTCAGGTGCTGGAGCGCAGCGGCACTAAGGCACCAACAGGGTGCTCAGCAAGTCCTGGGTGCCTTCAGCTGTGGCGCAGTGCAAAGCACGGAGCGACCCAGCCGTGGTGGGTGGGGCCCCACGGCACTAAGGACTTTCATCTTACTGTTCTTACCCTCTCACAGCCCTCGGCGCAGCCTTTCCGCCAGCACCCGCTCGCGCTGATGGGCATCGTTCGCGAGGACCGTTTCTTCCTCAGTCAGCTCTGCGAGAAATCCGAAGCCTCTGACGCAATCGGCGCAAATTCTTTCACGCTCAATCGCTAAGGTACGGCGCACCAGGTCGCGCAGGTCATCCCAATCGTATTCTCTGCCGTCCTCGAATTTCCTCATCAGACGCGCGGGATTAAAACTGTCGCGCGCCTGCCAGAGCTTCAGCACCACAAGCCGGCGGATAAGCGGCTGATTGAGCGGGCGGGTGGCGTACATGCCAAGATCGTAGATGTCGCGCACCTTGTTCCGCTGATAACAGGCGCGGATTTTCTCGGCAATGATCTCGGGCAGGGCAAGGCACGTGATTTCTGCCGGCGCGAAAGGCAACAGCCTGAAATAACTCTGTTCGCACTGGCGCATACGCTCCGGCGGCAGTGTCGGCGTCTCCCGGCGGCTGATCTGCAGCCTCACCTCACTCTGGCCGCTGCCGTTCCATGCATGGGAGTAGGTGGGATTGGCGCCCCAGGACAGACCGTCCACGGTCTCGTAGTAGCTGTCATCCGGGATGAGGAACTGAATTCCGTGAAATTCCGTCTCGAACGCCTGCATCATCTGCAGGATGACCGTTTCGTGGTCGTGCTCCTCAAGGGCTGTGAAATCCAAATCGGTTGAAAACCGTCCCTGGCTTCCGATAAACATTTTCCGCAGGCAAGTCCCGCCCTTGAAGGCCAGCCTGTCCAGGATGCCGCGCTCCGATAGAAGCTGAAGGAGGAAGGTCAACACCACTTCCTTCTCGGCGATCATCATGTCGCGAAGGCCGGATTCAGCGGAGTACCGCCGCACATCTGCTTCCGTGAGCATCCTTATCTGTCCTTCTTGAGCGCTTTTCGCGAGCCGAGTCCCGCGCTTTCACCCAGCTCTTGACGTGGCACGTTTACGAACAGACGCCACGTCTTGTCATAGCCGATTCCACCCTGCACCTTCCGCGCCGGATTGGGACCCAACCATGCCTTGCGGCCGTGGCGCGCCAGCCCGAGCAGGCGTTCTCGCATATCAGCCGGCATGTCAGCTTTGACGTGGTCCATCACCCAGCCGAATCTCCGGACGAGGGCACTCGACCCGATCCGTTCCAGATATTCGGCCGCCTTGGTCCAATCGAACCGGCGGCTCGCGGTCGCCAGAATGTACGCGGCCTCCCCCACGCCGCCGGCCAGCGTCGGGCGGTCGATACAGTCGATAGCCGTCTTTTCGCGGTCGGAAATCATGACCTGGTAGCCAAGCACATCGACCGGA
>DATDRI010000219.1:0-5213 GCA_035291825.1 Vicinamibacteria bacterium
GGCGGCGCAGGCCTCCAAACACGAACGCCCCGGGTGGCCCGCCGAGCCGAGCTCGGTGCGTCTCAAGATCACACTGGCCAGGTCGACCGCTTGTTCTTCTCGCACCGCATGGAGCACCTCCGCTTTCAAAACGGGAGAACCCTCCACCACCGGGAGCGCGTTCGCCGAATCTTCTTCGACGTGTCGGATGACGTCCCCATAGGCGGAGCCGTACGTGCCAATGAGGTGGCGCAGAGAGGGTTCCTGCAATTGGAGGGGATTTCTTCTCACCTCTTGATCGAGGAACTCCGGGAATCGCTCCGTCGATCCTCCATAGATCGGTGTCGTCGCGGTACGAGCTCGCGGAGGAGACTTTCCCAGCAGGTCAAAGACGCGATCCACCGCCTTCTCGGCGACGTCGCGGGCGGTGGTGTACTTGACGCCGACCATGCTGATCAGGCCATCGACCCCTTCCGATCGGTGGTCGTGTATCCGATGTCTCTTGACCAGCGTGACGCTATCGCCGTTTTCTCCTCCCGGGGTCATGGGAAGAAGCCCTCGATGGACGAGGCGCACATCGTGGCGACGTAGTTGGGCGGGCGGGTAGGCATGGTTGATCTCCTCCAAGAGCTGTAGGATATCTTCTTCTTTCGCCTCCACGTCGTCCGGCGCACCCTCATAGCCCGCGTGCCGAGTGCCCACCAAAGACACGTCGCGCCACGGAATGACGAAAAGAACTTGACCCCGATTGCGGTTGGAAAGACCCACCGCGATGTCCCGAAGAATCGGCCGCGTCACCAGGTTCATCGCCTTCGAGAAATGAAAGAGACGAGGTCGCCTTTCGCCGTCCAAGGTATCGAGGACCCGATCGACCCATGGGCCACTGGCGTTCATCACCACCCGGCTTCGGATGGCCAACCTCCCTCCGTCCAGGACGTCCTTAGCCTCTACTCCACACACCCGGGCGCCCTCGCGAAGAAAGCCCACCGCCTCGACGTAGTTGGCCACTTGCGCGCCGGCCTTCGCCGCCGAAATGACGAAGGTCAGGGTGAGGCGGTCCGAGTTGGTTATCTGCGCGTCGTACCAAAATGCGCCACCGGTCAGACCTTCTTCGGGAACACCGGGGAGCAAGCGCCGGCACTCCTGGCGCGAAACGACCCTTCCGGGAGGGAGGAATTTATTGGGGTCGGTGTCCCGATTTCGATCGAAGCCCACCAAATCGTTCAAAAGCATCGCCACCGCTAAGAGCGGACGGCGACGAAGCCCCTGGTCGTAGGTTGGCAAGAGAAACGGCATGGGCTGAATGAGATGGGGGGCGATCCGCATGAGAGTGCGCCGCTCCCGGACCGACTCCCGCATTCTCCGGAAGTCCGCATGCTGAAGGTAACGAAGTCCACCGTGAACTGTCTTGAGGTTGTTGAACGAAGTGGCGCCTCCGAAGTCGCCCTTGTCGATCAGAGCGACCGAGAGTCCACGCAGCGCTGCATCCCAGGCGGTCACCGCGCCGTACACTCCCGCCCCCACCACCACCAGATCGAACGTCTGGCGCTCCAGAGAAGAGAGCTCTCGCTTCATATCCGCTGTCTTCGGCTAGGGGGGATACTATAATAAACTCCGCTCCTGGAGGGCGCATGTCCTTGGAGACCACCAAAACGAGTATCACCGGGCAAGTCGAGATCGATCCCGCTTCTCTCCTGGGAAAGATCCAGAAGTATTGGAACGAGCGGATCCATGATCTGGAAATGACATCGCACCCGCCCGGCACGCGGGAGTTTTTCCGGGACCTCGACGAGTACCGCTTCGACAAACTGCGCTACCTCCCCCGGGTGGTGGACTTTTCCGGCTACCGAGGGAAGCGGCTCCTGGAGGTGGGCTGTGGTATCGGAACGGATCTCGTCCGTTTCGCTTCGGGAGGGGCGCAGGCGGTGGGGGTGGATCTCTCCGCCACCGCTCTTGGTCTGGCGCGAAAAAACGCGGATTACTCGGGAGTCGGGCTGGAGCTCGGTCTCGCCAACGGAGAGGAGCTACCTTTCCAAGACGCTTCTTTCGACGTCGTCTATGCCCACGGGGTTCTCCAGTACACCGCCGATCCTCGGCGCATGGTAGCGGAGTGCCACCGCGTTCTGAAGCCGGACGGCCAGGCGATCTTCATGGTCTACAACCGCATCTCCTGGCTGAACGCGCTTTCCAAGCTGATGCAAGTCTCGCTCGAGCATGAAGACGCGCCCAACTTGCGAAAATACTCCATCAGAGAGTTTCGCGAGCTGTTGGCCGGATTTCGGCAGGTGCGGATCGTTACTGAGCGTTTCCCGGTCCGCTCTCGCCTCCACCGTGGATGGAAGGGCTTTCTCTACAACCATCTTTTCGTCGGCTCTTTTCGGCTCTTACCTCGACCCATGGTGCGGCCGTTCGGTTGGCACCTGATGGCGTTTTGCAAGCGTTAGGGGCGGCAGATCCGACCCGGGTCCGCTCGCCGAGAGGGCTCACGTTTTTCGACCGGAAACGGCGGAGTAGTTTTCCGACACCGGCTCCAACTGCCTCAAAATCTCGGCGTCCCTCACGATGCCGCGAAAGGTCTCCACATCGATGGTCTGCCCGGCGTCCGAGTAGCTGGTCTCCGGATGAGTGTGGACCTCGATCAGAAGGCCGTGCGCGCCGGCGGCGAGAGCGGCGCGGGCCAACGGTCGGACCCTTTCCCGGGCTCCCACCCCGTGGGAGGGATCGACCAGGACGGGTAGATGCGACATCTGCCGGACCAGCGGCACCACGTTGAGGTCCAGCGTGTTGCGGGAGTGATTATTGAAAGTTCGGACACCGCGCTCGCAAAGCACCACCTGGTGATTCCCGCCCGCCAGAAGGTACTCGGCCGCCATCAACCACTCGTCCAACGTCGCAGCAATGCCCCTCTTGAGCAGCACCGGTTTCTTCAGCTCAGCCAGCTTCTTCAAGAGAGAAAAGTTCTGCATGTTGCGAGCCCCCACCTGGAGAACGTCCACCGCCTGGGCGACGGCCTCAGCCGAGTCGGTGTCGATGACTTCGGTCACAACGGGTAGCCCGGTCTCTTCTTTTACACGTCGCAGCGTCACCAAACCTTCCTCACCCAAACCCTGAAACGAGTAGGGACTGGTGCGCGGCTTGAAGGCGCCGGCGCGAAACATATGAGCTCCGCCTTCCTTCACGCGCCGGGCCACCTCGAGCGTCCGCGATTCCGTCTCCACGCTGCAAGGCCCGGCGATGAGAGTTACCTCCTGGCCGCCCAGCTGGACCCCCGCCACTTCCAGCACGGTGTCCTGGGGGTGCACCTCGCGGCTAACCAGCTTGTACGGCTTGGTGACCGGAATGCACTCGAGAACCCCGGGCATTTGAGAGAGAAAGGACGAATCCACCGGACCCTTGTTTCCGGTGATACAGACCGCCGTTCGATCGGCCCCGGGAACCCGGAGTGGAGCGAACCCCATCCGACGGATGACCTCTTCCACAGCCTGGCACTGCTGGGGAGTGCTGTCCTTACGCATGATGACCAGCATCGTCCTTCTCCTTCGTCCTCTAAGCCTCCGACCGCACCGCGACCAGCGGCCGGATCGCTTTCACATAATCATCCAGCAACTTCGTGTCGCGGGCCGGCGAGCTTTCGTGCCATGCCTTGCCAACGACCTCAGCCAGGAAGGAGCCCACCACCGCGATGCGGGCCCCGGAGTCGAAGGCCCGGCGAAGATGCTCGGGCCGGGAAAGACCGAACCCCAAGCAAATAGGGTGCTCGACGTGGAGCGTGGTTCGTTTCACCAGGTCGGCGATGGTCTCGAAGGATCCGTTCCGCACACCGGTGACTCCCTGGTGAGCGACCAGATAGAGAAACGCGTCGGTCGCTTTATCGATGCGTCGAAGCCGTTCTTCATCGGTCAAGGGGCCCACCAATTCCACGTGTCCCAGTCGGGCCTTTCGAGAAGCCTTTCTCAGCGCAGAGCTCTCCTCGAGAGAGATATCGGGAACGAGAAGAGACGACGCCCCCGCCTGCGCGGCATCCTCACAGAATCGCTGGTAGCCGCGGGCGTGCACGAGATTGCCATAGATGAGAAGGTTCAGGGGAATCGTCGGGCAAGCCTCCCGGATCCGCGCGAGGATTTGAAGGGCCCGACCGGTTGACGTTCCACCCTCAAGGGCCCGGAAATTCGCGGCCTGGAGCGCCGGGCCATCGGCGACCGGATCCCCGTAGGGGAAGCCCAGCTCCAACATGCTCGCCCCTTCTCGGACCGAGGCGGTGGCGAGCTCCACGGAAAGATCCGGAGTCGGATCACCCAACACCAAGAATGGGCTGACGTGAAGGGAGCGTCTACTGAGCTCCGACTTGAGACGACGAAAGCTCATGGGGACGTCCCTTCGTTCTTGCGACGCGGGGCCAGCTCTCGGAAGTACGTATCGAGATCTTTGTCCCCTCGGCCGGAGAGATTGATCAAGACGCGCGAGCCCTCCTCGAGAACGCCCTCGGCCACCGCCTTTCGGACGAAAGCCAAAGCATGCGCGGACTCGAAGGCGGGGATGATGCCCTCGACCCGGGAAAGCTGCTCGAAAGCTTGGAGAGCTTCCTCGTCCGTCACCGCGTAATAGGTGGCGCGACCCGAGTCGCGTAGGAAGGCGTGCTCCGGCCCGACGCCCGGATAGTCGAGTCCGGCGGCGATGCTGTGCGGCTCCAGGATCTGCCCCTCCGCGTCCTGGAGAACGCTGGTGCGAGCGCCGTGAAGGAGACCGGGCGTGCCGCGGATCAGGGTGGCCCCGTGCATTCCCGAATCCAATCCGTGCCCACCCGGCTCGACTCCCATCAATCGCACGGACCGCTCTCTCAGGAAGGCATGGAATATCCCGAGCGCGTTACTTCCTCCTCCCACGCAGGCCACCACCGCATCCGGCAACCCACCCATGAGCCTTCGCCATTGGGATTTGGCCTCTCGTCCGATCACGGCCTGAAAGTCCCGCACCAAGCGGGGGAAAGGATGAGGACCGCACACCGTTCCCAATAAATAATGGGTGGTCTCCAGGCTGTTGGTCCAATCGCGAAGGGCCTCGTTGATGGCGTCTTTGAGGGTTTGAGCACCCGAAGTCACCGGCACCACCTCCGCACCGCAGAGCTCCATCCTCTTGACGTTGGGAGCCTGACGCTCCATGTCACGCCGTCCCATGTAGATGACCGTCGTGAGGCCGAGCCGGGCCCCCACCATGGCGGTGGCGGTGCCGTGCTG
>DATDRI010000220.1:0-2616 GCA_035291825.1 Vicinamibacteria bacterium
AACGGGAAGAGCCCAATCCAGCCTGCCGACCGAGGACGTGTTCCAGCGGTTCTCCAACCGGGTGGTCAAGATAGAGGTCGAGGAGAAGGGTTCGGCGGCCAAGTCGTCCATCGGCTCGGGATTCTATGTCACCGCCCAGGGTCACGTCATCACCAACTATCATGTCGTTTCCGAGCTGGTGCATCATCCCGACCGGTACAGCGCCCGAGCGCTCGAAAGTGAAGAAGACTCCTCCCCACTGCAGCTGCTCGACGTCGACGTCACTCACGATCTCGCCGTGCTCAAGGCCGAGAGCTTCTCCGGTTCGTTCTTCTCGCTCGCTCCCATCGATCCGCTCCAGGGGCTGCGTCTCTATTCGCTGGGACATCCGTTGGATTTGGGACTCAACATCGTGGAAGGCACCTATAACGGTTTCCTGCAGCATGCCTTCGACAAGCGCATCAATTTTTCCGGATCTCTCAATCCCGGCATGAGCGGAGGACCGGCCATCACGGCCGGCGGCGAGGTCGTGGGAATCAACGTGGCCAGCGCGGGGGAACAAGTGAGCTTTCTTGTTCCGGTCTCCTGGGCGGTGGCCCTGCTCGAGACTTCCACCGCGACCGGCTTCCGGTCGCCCGATCCACTCTTGGCCCAAGTGCGGGACCAGATCCTTGACTGGCAGGAACGCTACCTCACCGAGATCCTTCAGGACGATCCCCCGACCGTCCAGCTAGGTTCCTTCCGGTTACCGACCAGGCCCACCTCTTTCTTCAACTGCTGGGGAGACTCGACGCGAGAAACGAATATCCCCTACCAGACGGTGGATCACCAGTGCTCGACCGACGACTACGTCTACGTGACCCAGGAGCTCGTTTCCGGAAAGGCTTGGTTCTACCATCGGTTGTTGACGAGCAGGGAGCTCAATCGCTTCCAGTTTGCGACGTTCTACACCCAGGACTTCGCGGAAACCTACTACAGTATGGGGGGCGGCGAGGATGAGGTCACTCCCTTCCGCTGCAACACGGGAACCGTTCGACAGTCCTCTTTGACCTTCAAGACGGTGTTCTGCCTGCGCCGCTATCGGAGATTGGAGGGAGTCTACGATGCGGTTCTCAAGGCGGCGGTGGTCGGCAAGCCGTTGACCGGCTTGGAAACGGCCTTGTTTCTTTCCGGTGTCAGCTATGAGCGCGCCACCAGCGCGGTGCGCTGGTATTTGGGAGCCTTCTCTTGGGTCGAATAGTCTTTCTCGAGGTGTTGGATCGGCGCGGACGCCTGAAGAGTCGGTCTCGCCTCGCCTCGTTCCCGGTCTCCATCGGACGCTCGTACAAGAACGACGTCATTGTGGACGACCGGTACGTTTCTCCCGAGCACGTTCGCATCCTGGAGGGGGACGACGGAAGGCTGGTGGCGGAGGACCTCGGAAGCGTGAACGGGCTCCGCCTGTCAGGCTCCCCGGACAAGCTGCCGCGGGTGGAGCTCCGATCGGGCCTCAAGGTGAAGATCGGGGAGACGGTGCTGCGCGTCGTCGAGGAGGACGCGCCGGTCCCGGAAGCCCAGCCTCTCATAGCGGACTCTCGCGGGCTCCTTCACTTTCTCAGGTTCAAACCGCTGTCTCTGGGGATCATCGCCGTCTCTTTCGGCATCACGGTTCTCGACGCTTATCTGGAGACTTACCAGGAGATGAGATGGGTCGATGTGTTGGGCGTGGGGTTGGGTGCTCTGGTGGCCATGCTGCTTTGGGCGGGAGTTTGGGCCTTCACCAATCGGCTTTTGACGCACCGATTCGATTTCGCGCGGCACCTCGCCTTTGCCTATCTCATGGTAACTCTGGCCGTCGTGGTCGAGCCCGCCTACGAGTACTTCCGGTTCTTCTCCAACTCGCAGTCTTCCTTGCTGGCCTACGCGGGCGGGGGACTTTGTTTGGCGCTGCTGGTGATGGGACACCTCTCCATCATTCCCTCGCTCGCACGGTGGCGGCGGGCCGCCTGGTCCTTGGGCGTCGCGGCAGCCGCCTTCGGAGCGGCGAGACTGATGCAGTACTCCGGGGAGAGCCATTTCAGCTCGCAGATCTCGTTTTCCATGCCGCTCAAGGCGCTCGGTGCCGACTGGCTTCCGACCACCGACCTAAAGGCGTTCCTCGACGAGTCCAGACAGCTGCAAGACGATGTCGATGCGCTGGCAAAAGAAGAGTAAGGCCGCGCCGCGGGATAAGTTCCTTTCGAGACGAACTTCCCCCTGCGTTAAGAGCCACCCGGCTGGCTGACCGCTACGCCCTTATAAAGGTAGGTCCCGATCTTGGGCCCCTTCATGTGGACGTTCTCTAGCCGCTCGAGCTCGAATCCCGCGTCCAGGACGATGGCATCTATTTTCCGATTGAGATGGCAGCCTCCTCCCATCATCTTATGGAATGGGGTCAGACGGTCTTGCCAGCGCGCTATCTTCTCTTTCGGCGATCGGCCGTGCTCGACGAAGTGGAATCGCCCGCCCGGTCGCAGCACCCGGCGGATCTCGCCGAGGGCCTTGGCGGGATCGGGGACGGTGCAGAGCGTCCAGGTGCTCACCACCGCGTCGACCGCAGCGTCGGTGAGAGGGATGGCCTCTGCAGAGAGACCGACGAACTCCACCGGAAACGGGCAG
>DATDRI010000221.1:0-21713 GCA_035291825.1 Vicinamibacteria bacterium
CGAATTGGCGCGCCTCTACGACCAGAAGGGAGAAGTGGACAAGGCCCGCGAGTACTACCGCCGGGTGGTTCAAGCGGACCGATTCTCGCCTTTGGGAAAATTCAGTCTGGAGAGACTCGACGCCCTGGAACCAGGGACATAGGGTGTTCTCAGGGCGATCATTCATCAGTGCCGTGGGGCCCCACCCCCACGGCTGAGTCGCTGCGTGCTTCGCACTATGCGACAGCTGAAGGCTCCTCACGCAGGGTGCGGAAGTGTCTTCCACCACCCTGCTAGTGCCGTTATTCGCAACGGGTTCAGCGGTTCGTCGGGAAGTAGAGAGAATTGGTCGGAACGGCGTTAGCCGTGCCTACCCCACCTCCGTCTGGAGATAGCCCACGTGCGTCGGTTCCAACGCTTCAAGGAAGGATTGGCTCGAACCCGAGGCAAACTCGCGACTGGCCTCGGGCTGGCCTTCGCTGGAGAAGAGAACGACTGGGAGCGACTCGAGGAGGCGCTCCTTGGGGCGGACATCGGAGTGGCGGCGACGTCCGAGCTGATGGAGGCGGTTCGCAGGCAGCGTGCGGGCGCCGATGTCCGTGACATCCTTGGCAGGGAAGTGCTCGCCATCCTTCGCAAAACGGATCGGGACGACCTGAGAACCGCGACCCGTCCCCGAGTGCTTCTGGTTGTTGGAGTCAATGGAGTCGGAAAAACCACCACCGTGGCCAGACTCGCCCGTCGGGTGGTCCTCGGCGGTGGCAAACCCCTGATGGTGGCGGCCGACACCTTCCGGGCTGCTGCATGGGAGCAGCTGCACACCTGGGCGGATCGGCTCGGTTGCGATCTGGTGCGGGGCCGGGAAGGAGCGGACCCTGCGTCGGTTGTGCACGAGGGCCTGCAGGCGGCCATGGCGAAGGACGTGGATGAAGTCATCATAGATACTGCGGGGAGATTACACACCAAGCGACCGCTCATGGACGAGCTAGCCAAGGTGAAAAAAATAGCGGGACGCGTGGTTAGAGGCGCCCCGCATCAAACTCTACTGGTCATGGACGCAACGGTGGGCAGCAACGGGATGGTCCAAGCGCGTCGTTTCAGCGAGTCGCTGGGAGTAGACGGGATCGTCCTGACCAAGCTGGACGGTACGGCAAAGGGCGGTATCGCGGTAGCCGTGGCGCGAGAGCTGGGCCTTCCGGTTCGCTACGCGGGACTGGGTGAGGGCGCAGATGACCTGATGCCTTTTTCTCCGGACGATTTTGTAAGAGCGCTGGTGGGGTTGGACGGTGGTGGAGACTGAAAGAAGAATGATGCAGCGTGTCATGGCGCTGGCCGCCATGGGGCGCGGCTGTACGACTCCGAACCCGCTGGTGGGTGCGGTGGTGGCGAGGGGGAGCGAAGTCGTCGGGCAGGGCTACCATCGGAGGGCCGGCGAGCCACATGCCGAGATCATCGCCCTCCGGCAAGCCGGCGGTGCGGCTCGCGGTGCCACGCTTTACACGAATCTCGAGCCCTGTTGTCACGTCGGTCGGACGCCACCCTGCGTGCAGGAGATCGTCCGTGCCGGGGTGAGGAAGGTGGTCGCCTCCATCCGCGATCCCGATCCGCGAGTGAATGGCGGTGGGTTCCGCACGCTTCGGAGCAGCGGAGTGCGCGTGGAAGTGGGTCTCATGAGGAGGGAAGCGGAAGTCCTGAACCGAGCCTTCAGCAAGTCGGTCAAGGCAGGACTGCCATTCGTGACTCTGAAGGGCGCGGCCAGCCTGGACGGGCGGATCGCGACGCCTAGCGGCGATTCGAAGTGGATTACCTCAGCCGAAGCCCGCGAGCACGCTCGTGTCTTGCGGAGAGAGCACGATGCGGTGCTGGTAGGCATCGGCACCATCCTGGCGGATGACCCTCGTCTGACGGTTCGCCCCGCCCATTGCCGTTCCCTACCCCTCTGTCGCGTCGTCTTGGATGGCTCCTTGCGCCTACCCGATGGGGCGAGGGTGCTCTCCACCCTGGATCAGGGGCCGGTTCTGGTCTTTGCCGGACCCCGCGCTTCCCGGTCCCGGGCCGAGAATCTAGAAAAGCGTGGCGCTACCGTGGAGCGTGTCCCGCTGAGCCGAGGGCGATTGGACCTGAAACGGTTGCTTCGATCTCTGGCGCAGCGGGATATCAATCGACTCTTGGTCGAGGGCGGTGGCGAGATCCACGCGTCCTTTCTGCGGCAGCATCTGGCGGACCGGATGGTAGTCTATCTGGCTCCCCGGGTCATCGGAGGACGAGATGCTCGATCCCTGGTCGGTGGGGAAGGGCCCAGACGGCTTGCCGATGCTCCCAGGTTGGAACGTCTGGTTTCCTACCGGGTAGGGCCGGAGCTCGTGGTGGAAGCCGACTTGCGAAAGTAGGGACTAGATCTTGTTCACGGGAATCGTCGAGGAAGTCGGCAGCGTTGTCGAATTCAATGAACGGAGCGGCGTTTTGACTCTGGAGGCACCTGCCACGGCCAGCGAGCTTCGCATCGGTTCTAGCGTGGCCGTTTCAGGCGTCTGCCTCACTGTGACCGGCCGGGAGGGAACGCGCTTCACGGTAGACCTGTCCACCGAAACCCTGGAGCGAACGACTTTGGGTCAATTGTCGAGCGGGAGTCGCGTCAATCTGGAGCTACCCGTTCGTCTCCAGTCGCGACTGGACGGGCATTTCGTACAGGGTCATGTCGACGGTCGGGGCAGGGTCGTTTCGGTTACCGAGCGCCCCGGGGATCGCGTGCTTCGGTTCGAGCATCCCACCCACTGCGACGGCTACCTCGTTGAAAAGGGGTCGATTGCCATCGACGGAGTCAGCCTGACCGTCACCGCCTGTGGCGCCGGCTGGTTCGAGGTGATGCTCATTCCCCATACGCTCCGCGTTACCACCCTGGGGGAACGGGCAGAGGGGGACGGGGTCAACCTGGAATACGATATACTGGCTAAGTATCTGATAAGGCTGATCCAATCGAGGCGGATACCATGGATACAAAACTAGACTCCGACAAGGACGCTGGGTTCTCGAAGATCGAGGCGGCCTTGGAGGACATTCGTGCTGGCAGGATGGTGATCGTCGTGGACGATGAAAACCGGGAGAACGAGGGTGACCTCACCATCGCCGCGGAGAAGATCACTCCCGAAGCCATCAATTTCATGGCCCGGCACGGGCGGGGGCTCATTTGCATGCCCATGACCGGGGCACGCCTGGATGAGCTACAGGTCCCGCTGATGGTGACCGACAACTCATCCGTTCATGGAACTGCCTTCTGCGTCTCGATCGAGGCAAAACAGGGCGTCAGCACTGGAATCTCCGCCTCCGACCGAGCTCGCACCGTTCTGGCAGCCATCAACCCGCGAACCAGTCCCGCCGACCTGGCCCGCCCGGGACACATGTTCCCCTTGCGTGCCCGCCCGGGAGGGGTTCTGGCACGGGCGGGGCAGACGGAGGCGGCGGTGGATTTGGCCCGTATCGCCGGACTTCACCCGGCCGGTGTGATCTGCGAAGTGATGAACGATGACGGGAGCATGGCTCGCGTACCCGATTTGGTTAGTTTCGCCGCACGCCACGGCCTCAAGGTCATCACCGTTGCCGACCTCATTCGATACCGTCTCGCCACGGAGAGGTTGGTCACGCGTGTTGCGGAGGCGAACCTTCCCACACCGTTCGGCACCTTCCGCATGATGGCCTTCGAATCCCTGACCGATGGAACGACCCATCTGGCCCTGGTGTTGGGAGAGATCGAGCCGAGCGTTACCGTGTTGGTTCGAGTTCACTCCCAGTGCATCACCGGAGAGGTCTTTCACTCCCAGCGGTGTGACTGCGGCCCTCAACTCGACTCTGCACTTCGCCGCATCGGAGAAGAGGGAAAAGGCGTGTTGCTGTATCTTCATCAGGAAGGCCGTAGCATTGGGTTGGTGAACAAGATCCGGGCCTATGCGCTTCAGGATGAGGGCATGGATACGGTAACGGCCAACGAGCGCCTTGGTTTCAAGCCGGATCAACGTGAATACGGCATCGGCGCGCAGATACTCAGCGAAATCGGTGTGCGGGATATCCGCCTGCTCACCAACAATCCCCGGAAGTTCATCGCACTCGAGGCCTATGGCCTTAGAATCGTAGAGCGCGTTCCCATAGAGATTCCGGCCACCGAGATGTCGGCCGGCTACTTGAAGACCAAAAAAGAGAAACTCGGACACCTGTTGGAAAAAATCTAACGGTGGTTTGGCGTGAATGCGGAGTTCTTGAAAGCAGTGCGTCTCTTCCAGGGACTGGACAACGGCCAGCTGGCCGAGATCCTCATGCTAGGGATGGTCAAGGACTACCGGAAGGAAGAGGTAATCTTCGAAGAAGGTGCAAAAGGGGACCGGCTGTACGTCATCTACACCGGTTCGGTGCGCATAAGTAGGATCTACCAGCACATGGGTGAAGAAGCTCTTACCGTTCTCGGCCCGGGCGACTTCCTGGGAGAGATGTCTTTCTTCAATGCGGAGCGGCGTTCCGCCCAGGCGGTCGCGCAGGAAGACGCGCAGCTACTCGAGATACGCAACGCCGATTTGAGGACCCACTTGGAGGCCAGGCCGGACGTGGCACTTCGTTTTCTGTGGGCCTTTTGTCGCACTCTGTCTCAAAGAGTTCGCGAGACCAACGAAAAGTTCTCGGCCCTTTTCGCCATCTCTCGAGTCTTCTAGATCCGGCCTCAAAAGCGCGACCAGGGCCCGAGTGTGCGTCGGGCGAAGCCTCCCGGCGCCCCAAGGCCAGCGGCGGCGGGAAGTCCGGGAAGTTCCCACCTCTCAATCATTTCTGGGCATGGGTAGGGTTCCGATTGCCCTTGACTTTGAGCGTCTGGTTCTCTAACATTAATAGATGCACCACTTAAGGGGCATGGTCTGCCTTCTGTTTGAGGCGTTCCGCTATGTTTGAGCAGATTTCTTCGAAACTGCAAGGGATTATCAAGACACTGCGGAGCGAGGCCCGTCTTACCGAAGCGCATGTGGATGCGGCGCTCAAGGAGCTCCGCATGGCGCTTCTGGAGGCGGACGTCCATTTCGGCGTCGTCCGCGAGTTCGTCTCACGCGTAAGGCAGAAGGCAGTGGGTCAAGAAGTATTGGCTTCTCTCTCTGCGCCTCAGCACGTTCTGCGTGTCATACGGGATGAGATGGTCCATCTGCTGGGGGACTCGGAGAGCCCTATCAACCTCGATAATCAATGGCCGGCGGTCATCTTGATGACGGGGCTCTCCGGTTCGGGCAAGACAACGACCACCGCGAAACTCGGCAAATGGCTGGCGGCTCGGGCAAGACACCCGGCCTTGGTGTCGGCAGACGTACGGCGTCCGGCGGCACTCGAGCAACTCAAGATGCTCGCCGATCGGGCGGACTTGAGATGCATCGAGCCGGAGAGCATGGATCCCGTGGCAAGAGTACGAGCGGCGAAAGCGAGTGCCGCCGATGTGGGCTTCGATGTCCTCATCGTTGATACCGCGGGGCGGCTTCACGTCGATCCCGAGCTGATGGAAGAGTTGAGACGACTGGCGGAGGCAACTAACCCGGTGGAAATTCTCTTCGTCGCCGACTCGATGACCGGACAGGATGCGGTGCGAAGTGCGGAGGCCTTTGCCAAGGTGGTTCCGCTTACCGGTCACGTCCTTACCAAGCTGGACGGGGACGCCAGAGGAGGCGCAGCTCTGTCTCTCGTCGCCACCACCCACCGCCCCATCAAGTTCGTCGGAATCGGGGAAAAGCTGGATGCTCTGGAGCCCTTTCGCCCCGATCGCATGGCTTCCAGGATTCTCGGGATGGGCGATGTGCTCAGTCTGATCGAGCGTGCAGAGCAAGCGGTGGACCGGGACAAGGCCGAGGAGCTGGCGCGTAAGATTCGGCGCGAAGAAGTGTCGCTCGAGGACTTCAGGACTCATCTTCAGCAGCTCCGCCGGATGGGCCCTCTCAGCGAGCTCACGAGTTTTTTGCCCGGGGCGGGAGCCAGGCTGTCCGGTGAGTCTTCCGAGATCGATGAGGGAGAGCTCCGTCGATTCGAAGCGATTCTGGGCTCGATGACGATGGAAGAAAGACGGAACGCTTCGATCATCAACGGGAGTCGCCGACGAAGGATCGCTCGGGGGAGTGGGTGCGCGGTCTCGGATGTCAATCGATTGCTTCGTCGATTCGCCGAAGCGCGGAAGATGGTGAAGGTGATGGCCCGGCAAAAGGGCCGCCTCGGGGACTTGATGGCCCGTATGAGGTAGAAAGAATTTTCGAACGAGAAAGGGGGTGAGAGTCTAGCCCATGTTGATAATTCGTTTAGCGCGTCTAGGGAGGAAGAAGCGACCCCACTACCGTATCGTCGTATCGGATTCAGCGAAGGGCCGCGGTGGCAATATCGTGGAAAGTCTTGGCACCTACGAGCCCAAGCGCAAAGAGACAGCGGCCGACTTCGATCGGGACAGGGCTCGTTACTGGGTCTCGAAGGGAGCCCACCCATCGGACACGGTCCGCAGTCTCTTGAAGCAGACGCCCTCGTAGAGCCGAGCTCGGTTACAACCGGACTGAAGCAGGCGGGAGGGAGCGAGATGAAGGAATTACTGGAGCTCATAGCGAAAGCGCTAGTCGACAACCCGGATCAGGTCGCGGTATCAGAGGTGGGCGGGGAGCAAACGACCATACTCGAGCTCCGGGTGGCACAAGAGGATTTGGGGAAAGTCATCGGGAAACAGGGACGCACGGCGCGCGCCATTCGCACCATTCTATCGGCGGCTGGCATGAAACTTCGTAAGCGGTTCCATCTGGAAATCATCGAATAGTATGGAGACTTTACCGAACTGGCGGGAGCTGGTTGCCATCGGGCGGGTAGCCCGCGCTCAGGGCCGGAAGGGTGAGGTGGCGGTCAACTCGCTCACCGACTTTCCGAATCGGTTCCAGAAACTCGCTCGGGTGTTCACCGATGACGACTCAGGACAAGTCTTCGCTCTGCCGGTGGAATGGGTGCGGGAACAGGGAGGAAGACCGGTCTTCAAGTTCCGTGGAATTTCTGGAATCGGGGAGGCGGAGCGGCTATCGGGACGTGAGCTGCGCATTCTGGAATCAGAGCTCGAGCCTTTGCCGGAGGGGAGCCACTATCATTTTCGAGTACGCGGTTGTGGTGTTTGGGATCGGCGCCGCGGCTATCTGGGAATCGTGGAGGAGATCCTGAGCACCGGGGGCACCGACGTCCTGGTGGTTCGTGATCCCGGGAGTGCTCATTCCGAGGAGCTCCTGATACCGTTCTGTCAGGAGATCTGCAAGTCAGTCGATACCCAGCGCGGTCGCGTGGACGTGGAGGTTCCGGAAGGACTCGTAGCGCTCAATGCGAATTGATGTGGTCACGATCTTCCCCGGTATGTTCGGGGCACTCGACTGGGGTGTGCTTCGGAGAGCTCGGGAAGCCGGGCTGGTGGACATTCGGGTTCATGACCTGCGGTCCTGGACGCGCGATCGCCATCGATCCACCGACGACACGCCGTACGGCGGCGGGCCGGGAATGGTGATGAAGGTGGAGCCCCTGGTGGCTGCCATCGAGGAATTGCTCGAGCCGGGTCTCGATGTCCAGGAACGAACCGTGGCCTTGCTCTCCCCGCAGGGTGCACCATTTCGGCAGAAGGACGTCCGGCGACTTGCCAAGATGAAGCAGCTATTGCTAGTAGCCGGCCGGTACGAAGGCGTGGACGAGCGTTTCCTCGCGGCCAGCGGAGCGGAGGAAATCTCCATCGGAGACTACGTATTGTCCGGTGGGGAGCTTCCGGCCATGGTGGTGGTGGATGCGGTGGTGCGCCTCATTCCCGGTGCCATTTCCGACCCTCTGTCGGCGGAAGAGGACTCTTTCAGTCGGGGGTTGTTGGATTGTCCCCACTACACTAGGCCGTTGGAGTTTCGCGGTCTTCGCGTGCCGGACGTGCTTGTTTCCGGAGATCATGCTGCCATCCGGCGATGGCGAAAAGAGCAGGCGCTTCGCGTCACCGGGGCACGCCGACCCGAACTGCTGGTGGACGCCGAGTTGGACGAAGAGGAGCGCGAGATTAGGAGCACGCTCCCGGGAGTGGTGAGAAGCTCCATCGGCCGCTAAGCATGGAAAGCAATCGTATTTCGATGAGAGAGGTTCAGCAAATGAATGTCATGGAGAAAGTGGATTCTCGATCGTTGAAAGAGGGTCTGCCGCCGCTGCGGGCGGGAGACACGGTGAAAGTTCACGTGAAGGTCAAGGAAGGCGACAAGGAGCGCGTGCAGGTTTTTGAAGGGATGATCATTGCGCTCAAACATGGAGGGCCACGTGCCACCATGACGGTTCGAAAAACCTCCTTCGGCCATGGTGTGGAGCGCATCTTTCCGCTTCACGCTCCCACCGTCGAAAAAATAGAAGTCCTGCGCTCGCACCACGTGCGTCGAGCCAAGCTCTACTACATGCGGGGTCGCAAAGGAAAGGCGGCTCGCTTGAAGGAAGAGAGGAGTACAACTTCATAGATGGATTCCGGGAGAACCTGCTGTCTGTGGGTGGTAACGGAAGCCACGGTGTTAGCCGACGGCATCGAGTCATGAAGACGTGTACATGGAAGGCGATCGCGTTCTCGCACCGGTCTGCGAAATGGGCCAAGGATTGAGAAATGGCGCTGAGTAGGGACCGGATCTTCAAGGCAGCCGACCAATACATCCGCTCCGGCAAGGTCGAGAAAGCGGTGGCCGAGTACGAAAAGTGGGTGGCGGCCAATCCCAAGGATTGGAACACCATTCGCCAAATCGGTGACCTCTACGCTCGTCTGGGTCGCAACAACGAAGCCATCCAGAAGTACTCGCAGATTGCCGACTACTACCGCCAGGACGGCTTCAACGTGCGAGCCATTGCCACCCATAAGATGATTCTGCGTTTGGATCCGCAGAACGAGAAGGCTATGCGCAACCTGGGCGAGCTGCAGGTGATGCAAGGCCTGCTCATGGAGGCAAAGGCCCAGTACCAGGCCTTGGTGGAGCTTTATACCAAGTCGGGTCACAAGCGGCAGGCGACGGAGGTGTTCAAGAAACTCGCCGAAATAGATCCGTCCGACTTGAAAGTTCGCTACAAATTTGCCGAGTTCCTGGAGCGAGACGGTAGGATCGAGGAAGCGGTTGCCGAATATGTCGGCATTGCCGACGAATTCATCAATAAAGGTTTGGTGGCCGAAGCAATCCAGATCATGGAGAAGGGCCTCCGGATTGACAGCACTAGCCGATTGCTGAGGACCAAGCTGGCCCAGGCGGCGATTCTGCAGGGGCATCACGATAAAGCGATCCAATTGCTGGAGGAAGTGCGAGGGCAATACCCGCGAGACCTGGAGCTTCTCTCGCGCCTGGGCGAGGCCTACATGGGGGCGGGCAAGTCCGCCGAGGCGGAATCGGCCTTCGGCCGCTTGGCGGAGCTGGAGCCCGACAACGCGGAGCATGCCAGCAAATTGGCGGAACTGGCCATCGGCCAGGGGAGCTTCGATCAGGCGCTCGAGATCATCGGTCCCGCGGTGGACAAGCTGGTTGCCAGCCGGGAGGGGGAGAAGGCGGCCGCCTATCTTCAGAAGATTCTGAGTCGGGACCCGCATCACATCAAGACCCTTCTCAAGTTAGTCGAGATGCAGACCGTCTTGAAGCAGGACCCGGGCCGAGTCGCTGCCTACGACAAGCTCTGCGAGGCCTACTCCAAGCAGGGTGACTACCAGACGGCGGTTCGGGTCGCCGAGCAGCTCATCGAGCTCGATCCGGAGAATTCCCAACACCGGGATCGGGTGCGTTTCCTCAAATCCAAGCTGGGGGCTGCCCCTGCCGCTCCGTCTTTGGCGGCCCCGCCCCCTCAGCGGGCGGCCCCGGCCCACCAGCGCTCGGCCCCGGCCCACCAGCCCGTGGAAGAGACACCTCGCCACCCGGCGTTCGATCTGGATGCCGGAATTGAGGAGCCCCAGCTGGACACATTCGAGCCGCTCATTGACGTCGATGCGGCGGTCTCGACCGACTGGGAGCCCGAGCAACTGGCTGAGGTTGTCCCGACCGCACAGGTGGCAGAGGAAATCGAGGCGGTGGCGTCTCTCAGCGCCGAAGACGACGAGCACATCAAGGAGAAGATGACGGAAGCCGAGGTCTTCGTCCGATACGGGCTGGTGGACAAGGCGGTTGATCAACTGAAGGAAGTCTTGGAGCGTTTCCGGTTCCATACTGCCGCGCGAGAGAAACTGATCGAGATCTATCGGGACCAAGGAATGAACAGCGAGGCGGCTGATGAGCTGGTGCAGCTGTCCTCGATCTACGCGCGGGTGGGCCAATCCGAGAAGGCGGAAAAGACTCGCGCCGAGGCGCGAAGCATCAACCCCGCTCTCCAGGAGCTGCCGGGCGATTCCCTGGTCGCGGAAGAGGACGTGGACCTCACCTTGGAGACTCCGGATCAGTACGAGGGATTGGCGATGGATGCGAGCCAACCTTCTTCGGTCCATCCAATGGCGAGTTCCGAAGAAGTCCCGGTTACGCTGGATGAAGAGGACATATCACTCGCTATCGAGGAAGAGCACGCCTCGCCCGTGGAGCTGCCGGTCGAGGGTGTTGATTTTTCCGAGCCCGCTGACGTTGCTGAGCCCGAGGTCGACAACGTTGTCGACGATGTTGCGCTTGGCGAGACACCGCATGACCTCTCGATCGAAGTGGAGATGGATGCGGACGAGCACCTGCCCACCGATGAGAGAGTGAACATCCCCGGAGACGAGTTCTCAGTGCCACTGGTCGACAAGCCGCCTGGTGAATCTCAAGACATCGAGATCGATCTGGGTGGGATCAGCGCTGAAGAAACGGACGACGACGTGCAGGTTGAGTTCGAAGAAGGGACGGCCGATTCGGAGGTACCCGCCGAGGAGGACCGGACACAGCCGTCTTCACGTCTTTCCCCCCGGGCGGCGGTGGCGGTTCCCTCGCCTCCCGCGTCTCGTGACGAGCTTGTGGAAGTCGATGAGTACATGGCGCTCGGCTTATACGAGGATGCCCGCCATACCTTGCGGGAGATTCTCAAACAGCGTCCCGATGACCCCCAGGTTCTGGCGAAAATCGAAGAAGTCGGGTTCTCGGCTCAGCAACTGCTCAAGGAAGTGGAGAGCCCGTCCGGTCGACCGGGCGCCGCAGTCGACGAGTCACTCGCGGAGTCGCTGGGCATGCCGGGCGGGGAATCCCAGGAACCGCTGGGCGGGTTTACCAGTTTGGTGGAAGATGAGCCTCTGGCTTCCCTGGAGGGTGTCGCTGAACCTGATGAGGTCGAGTCCCTCTTGGGTGAGTCGGGCGGATTCGGCGGCGACTATGTCGACTTGGCTTCTGAGCTGTCGGAGGACGTATTCGGAACTCAAAGCGCTGTGGAAGAGACCTCTCCCACTGGTAACCCCTCCGATGCGCTTACCGACCCCGGTCTGGAAGAGATGTTCCGAGAATTCAAGCGCGGGGTGGAAAAGCAGCTGGGCTCCGAAGATTACGACACCCGCTACAACCTGGGAATCGCCTACAAAGAGATGGGACTGCTCGACGAAGCCATCGCCGAGTTCCAGCTGGCTTCCAAGGACGAGAGCCGTTTGCTCGAATGCTGCAGCATGCTGGGGCTGTGTTTCCTAGAAAAGGGAATGCCCGAGATCGCCATCAAATGGTTCGAAAAGGGCCTTCACGCTCCCGGTCGTAGTGAGGAGGAGCAGCACGGTCTCGGCTATGATTTGGCGACGGCATATGAGGCAGCGGGTGAGCCCGATCGCGCCCTGGAGCTATACAAGGACATTTACCGGGTGAATGCTCGTTTTCGTGACGTCAAGGATCGCGTTCGCGTTCTGCAGGCTGCCAAGAATTAGCCGGGTGCGTCTGCGCGCCGCCGCCCGTAGAGTCCGAGTTCGCCAAGGCTTCGTCTTTCTAGAAGAACAATCGCCAGTGCAAGCTGAGGAGCGAATTCCTCTCCGGTGGAGTAAAGAGCTGATGGGGGACCGCCAATGGTTCGTGCTGTATGTCCTCATCTGCCTGGAGGTTGGTGTCTTTCTGCTGCTCGTTCCCTGGTCGCTCATCTGGGAACGGAACTACTTTCTGGAGACGTATCCTGCGCTGCGGCCCCTGTTCTTGGACTCGATGTTTCGAGGTGCGGTCTCCGGCCTGGGAGTTGCGAACATCTACTTGGGCCTGAATGAAGTCATCGGGCGGAAAACGAGGAATTCGAACTCGACCGAGCTGTTTCCCGGCGGAATACCTCTGGGAAAACGGTCACCGAACGCGCGCACTTCTGCAACAGACGATGGAGAGCGGCAAACCGTCGCAACCCGCGAAAAGCATTCTTAAATCCTATTACGTTACCGACCGCAACCGCCTGAGGAGCGGGGATCTGATCTCCGCCATCGGTCAGGCGATCGTGGCTGGCGTGGACATGATACAGATTCGAGAGAAGGATCTGTCGTGTCGCGTCTTGGAGGAGCTCGCCGTGCGCGCGGTTGAATTGGCGCGGCAAAGCGGGAGAACCGAGATTCTGGTGAACGATCGTTTGGATGTGGCCCTGGCCACCGGCGCCGCCGGGGTGCACCTGCCGGCGACCGGGCTTCCAGTGGAAGCAGTGAAAAGAGTCGTCTACAACCGGGGCGCGAGACTCTTGATCGGTGTCTCGACGCACACCCTGGAAGAGGCGCAGCTAGCCGCTCGGGCCGGGGCTGACTATCTCATCTTCGGGCCGGTGTTCGAAACGGCCTCCAAGCCGGGCCAGCCAGCCACCGGGCTGGACACGCTTGCCCGGGTCACCCGATCGGTTCACGTGCCGGTGTTCGCCATCGGCGGAATCTCCCCGGAGCGGGTCGATCGCCTGGCGGGTACCGGCGTGGCCGGCATCGCGGGGATTTCGGTCTTCCTTCAGGAAGAATCGACCCGGGCGCTTCTCACCCGTTTACAGCGGCTGGACAAGATGTGATGGATGTTCGGAGACTGATCGACCGACTGGGACCGACCGCCTCCCCGGAGCGGGCGACGGAGCTCCTTGAGCATCCGGATACCGAGGAGGTCCATCTCCTGGGAGTCCTTCGCAAGCGGGATCTGCCGAGCGCCTTCCTCGAGGCGCTGGCCCGGCACGAGCGATGGAACGGGCGCCACGTGATCAGGGCGGCCATCGTGAATCACCCTAAGACTCCCAAGACGCTTGCCCTTCGACTGCTCAACCAGCTCTTCTGGAAGGAATTGTTGAAGGTTGCCAACAATTTTCGGCTTCCCATCCCTATTCGAGCCGCCGCGGAGAAGTATCTTCGGAATCGGCTCGCCGAGCTGGAGCTGGGAGAACGCATCACGATGGCCAGAACGGCCACTGCAGGTCTTATTCCAGGTTTGGTCGGCGACAAGAACCGACGGGTCATCGCGGCTCTGCTTGACAACCCCCGCCTGAGAGAGGTCCAGGTTCTGGCGCTTGTGGAGAATCCGTCCAGTCCCCCTGAAATTCTGCGCGTGGTAGGGGAGTCCGAGCGCTGGGCGAGCCGCCCCGCGGTAAGGCTGGCGGTGATAACCAACAAGAAGACCCCCGTCCATACCGCGCTGCGGGCATTGGCCTCCTTGCCGCCACAGACGATCGCGAAACTCATGGCTGGCGACGGGCTGCCTCCGGTTATCCGGTTGCGCGCCGAGCGGATCCTCTCGAGGCCCAGGGCAGTATGTTAAGGGAGGTTCTGGGTACATTGACAGGTCAGAACAGGTCTGACAAAATGTTTGTATACGTGTTCTCGTGTGCCCGCAAGCATCACGTCCCGAAGAGGATAGACCCTTTCGCCTTCCACATGGTTCGACGATGATCTCTTTCGGTGAAGAGCTGAAGCGCGAACGAGAGGCTCGGCAGATCCGCCTCTCCCTGATCGCCGACGAGACCAAGATCGGAGTCCGCTTCCTGGAAGCGATCGAATCCGGACGCCTCGACATTATTCCCGGGCGATTCTACCGACGGGCCTACATCAGAGCCTACGCTCGCTATCTTGGTTTGGATGGAGAACGATGGGTCGCCGCCTACGAGTTCGCTACCCTCGCCGACGCCTCCTCTCTTCCTCCCCGGCCGAGCGCCAAGCATCCCAGGTCCGAATGGTCGCGACTCCCGCTAGCGGCGGCAGTGAAATGGTCGGCGGTGGTGATAGCGGGAGTAGGTTTGAGCGGAGCGGCGGCTGCGGTGTGGCGGCGTGCGCCAGAGGCGTATCCGACGCCCAGCCCCATGGAGGCGTTTCAGTCGGCTACCGTCCGAGTGAATCGAGAGCCTGAGGCCACACACCCCCCGTTCGTCAGAGAGGAGCTGGAGCCGCATTCACCAAGCCCGGCGAACGTACGTCTGACGCTGAGGGTGGACGAGCCGTGCTGGCTCGATGTACGTACCGACGGTCGGCCGGCTACCGAAGGCGTCATGGTCGGCGGTTTCGAGAGGGAGTTCGAGGCAGCGGAGATCTGCCTGTCGTTGGGCAACGCCGGCGGGCTCTCGTACTGGATCGACGGCCAGGCCGGCAGGCCCTTAGGGCAGTCCGGTCAGGTCAGGAAGGACGTTTGTATTACGTCAGAGAACGCCGCTGATTTCGTCGTCCCAGAGCGCCGGTGATAGAAGGAAAGGCAGGCAATGACGTCACCGTTGGTTGAGCAGTTCCGCAAGGGCGGAGTGTCCCGAGACGTTCGCCTGACGGCGGCAGCTGGGCTCCTGCCTCTCAAGCCGATGGATCAGGCCGAGCTGTTGCAGCTGCTCACCCGCGATCGGGACGAAGCGGTTCGCAGCAAAGCCGAGGCCAGCTTGCTGGAGATGAAGCCGGAGAGCCTGCAGGGAGTACTGAAAGATGGATCGGCCAACCCCAAGGTGTTGGACTTTTTTGGTGCGCGGCTGGAGGATCCCGAGCTTCTAGAGTTGATTCTCCAAAATGCCGCCAGCCAAGACCAGACCATCCAGGCGATGATTCCGCGCTTGTCCGCCGATCTGCTCGAGATCGTGGTTATCAATCAGACTCGCGTTCTCCGACATTTTCCCCTGCTGGTGGCGCTGGAGGCGAGCAAGAACCTGACCGCCGATCAGCGTCGTCGACTCACCGAGCTCAGACACGATTTCAGGATCGGGGGAGAGGACGATCAGCCCGTTTTACTCTCCGAGCCTACCGAGGGTGAAAGTCTCGTAGACCTGGCAAGCGGTCCGCCCGAAGAAGAAGCTCCGGCACCGCAGACCATCGAGGATGCCATCGCCACCTATGGTGACGGCACGGCCCTCAGTGAAGAAGAGCAGCAGATCCAGCTGACGACTTTTCAGCGACTGATTCGCATGACCCCCGCGGAGAAAATGATGGAGGGCCTCAAGGGCGACCGCGATGCGAGGATGATGTTGATCCACGACCGAAACCGGGTTGTTTACTCGGCCGTCCTCAACAGTCCCAAGATCACCGATTCGGAGATTGAGTCCTTCGCATCGATGAAGAACGTATCTCCCGAGGTGCTCCGGGTCATTGGGGGAAAGAGAGAGTGGACCAAGCGATACAAAGTCGCCCACGAGTTGGTGAGGAATCCATTGACGCCCGTCGAGGTCGCGATGCGACTGCTTCCCAGGCTGCCGGCGCGGGATCTGAAGCGCCTGGCGACGGATCGTAACGTGCCGGAGGCGGTTCGACGTCAAGCGACCAGACTGAAACCGACTCAAGCGTAGAGGGAGACATGGCCGACTATTACTCGATTCTCGGCGTTCCCAAGACCGCCACTCAAGCCCAAATAAAAGAGGCGTACTTGAGGTTGGCCAGGGAGAATCATCCCGACCGGTTCCAAGATCCGGAAAAGCGGAGTCGCGCCGCTGGGACGATTCAGGCAATCAATGAGTCCTACAACCATCTTCGCGATCAAAAGTTGCGGCGCGAGTACGACGAGAGCTTGATCCGTGAATCCTTGCCGCCCCATGAACAGGCAGAACGTTTCTACAAGAATGGGTTGATGCGGGAGGAGCTGACCGAGTTCACCGAAGCAATGAAATTGTTCTTCGAGGCCATGAGGCTCGAGCCCGCGAACGCACTCTTTACCGGGGCGGCGGCGCGGGCCATGTCCAAGGATTCTACCAAAGTACGCCAAGCCGCGGAGCTTTACACCAAGGCCATCGCACAGGATCCGAAGCGAAGAGAGTTGTATCTGGAGCTCGGGGCGTTGCTTCATCGCGCCGGTCTTCCAACCAGGGCGCGACGAATATACGAGTCGGGGCTCCAGAAATTTCCAGGTGATCCGGAGCTGCAGCAGCTATCCTCTCAGGCAACCGCGGCAGCGGATCGCGGCCGGAAGAAATAGGATGCTCGGGTAATGCGAGTCGATTCCGGGTCCATCTCCGACGTAGGGCGCAAGCGGAAGTCGAACGAGGACAATTATTGCGCCAATGACGAGGTCGGTCTCTACGTCGTGGCGGATGGCATGGGTGGTCACGCCGCGGGAGAAGTGGCTTCCGAGTTGGTGATCGCGACCATCGAGGAGTTCATCAAGCTCACCAGCTCTGACGCCGACATCACTTGGCCGTTCGGCATCGATGAGAAACTATCAGTGTGTGGCAATAGGTTGAAGACCGCGATCCGGTACGCCAACCGGAAGCTGCTGGAGAAGGTTCAGGAAAGCGCCGAGTATGAAGGCATGGCGACGACCGTGGCGGCGGTGCTACTGGAGAAAAACAAGGCGCACATCGCCCACGTGGGAGATAGCCGTGTCTACCTGATCCGGGACGGTGGTATCCAACTGCTCACCAACGATCACTCTTGGGTGAACGAGCAGGTGATGTCGGGCCTGATCGATAGCGAGCAGGCGAGGACCCATCCCCTGCGCAACGTGGTTACTCGCGCCCTGGGGGGCAAGGAAGGACCGGAGATAGACATGCAGGTCCTGGAGCTCCGAGACGGAGACCTGTTGCTCCTCTGCTCCGACGGACTCACTTCCATGGTGGAGGACGTGAAGATCCTGGAAGTGGTGGCAGCCGGCGGAAACAAGGTACAGAGCGTGGTTCGCGAGCTTGTCGACGCGGCGAACCGAGCCGGTGGCGAAGACAACATCACCACCATCGCTCTTTCTTTCCGCGATCACCAAAGCGGGGCGGCCTCTTGAGGGTGAGCAAGCCAGGCAGGCAGGGGCCGGTCGGGACCCGTGGCGGTCGAGCACTCGAGAATCAGAGGGCCTCGCGCACCGCAGCGTTCGGAAAGGACTCGGCTCTCAACGGAAGACAAGAGCATGGAATCGCCTGAGCTTCGGATCGGCAAATTCCAAGTGCGGAAGCGTATCGGCCGCGGCGGTATGGGTTCGGTCTACGAAGGCTACGACCCCGCACTCGACCGGCGGGTCGCCATCAAGACCCTGACTACCGATGCCATCGCCGACAAGGAGTCCCGTGGTCGCTTCGAGCGGGAAGCCAGAGCGGCCGCCAAACTGCAACATCCCAACATCGTTACCGTCTACGAGCTCGGAAACTTCGGAGGCACTGAAAAACCCTACATCGTCATGGAGTATCTCGAGGGAGCCGATCTGGCGAGCCTCATCGAGCAGGAGAGGAGAGTTCCTTTCTCCGAGGCTCTGGAGATCACCATCCAGCTTTGTCGAGCGCTCGATTTCGCACACGAGAGGGGCGTCGTACACCGAGACGTAAAGCCTTCTAACGTGCGCTACTTGGACGATGGGCAGATAAAGATCATGGACTTCGGCATCGCGCGGGTGGAGGGTAGCGCTCAGATAACTCGGAGCGGGGTCATGGTGGGCACGCTCCACTACATGTCTCCCGAGCAAATCAAAGGAGAGCCTATCGACGGCCGCTCCGACCTATTTTCCGCGGGTTGCATATTGTTCGAGATGCTCACCGGCAGGCGTCCCTTCCAAGGGGAGTCGGCAACTTCCATCCTCTACAAGATTGTGAATGAGCCTCCTCCCCTAGTGCTGCGAGAGCATCCCGACCTGCCGCAGGAGATTCAGGAAATTCTCGGCCGCTCGCTGGCCAAGCAGCCACAGGACCGCTTTGGCACGGCTGCCGAGATGGCGAACGAGCTGGAGAAGCTCCTGGAAGTGTTCCGAAAGACGCTTCCTCGACCGAGCGCCGAACTACAGACCAAGTTGAAGCAGCTGGACGACCTGCGCCGCGACGAACGCTGGAGCGACATCGTTCCAGTGGCCAAGCAGATCATCAGCGAGCGCCCGGAGCTGACCAAGCCCCACAAGGAGCTTCGCGCTGCGCTCCGGGCGTTGAGCCGTGAACAGGCGGAGCGCCAAATGGCGCCCGAAGAAAGGACCCGTCACCTTGCGGAGATCTCGAGGGAGTTCGAGGTGCTCTACGGGCCTCAGCCGGGCTCCACGGTCGGGGACCTCCCTTTGTCTCCCGCCGGTGAGCCCACCGACGTCATGGCGCGCCGACGTCCCTTCGTCTGGCCGGCGGTGTTCGCCGTGCTGGTGGTCGCTCTGAGCGTGGGAGGCTTGCTCTTCCTACCCCGATTCATTGGCCCTCGTGAAATATCGCACGCGGTTCGCGTCTCCTCGGATCCTCCCGGTGCCAGCATCTTCATCAACGGTGAAGACGCGGGCCGAGTGACTCCGGCGCAAGGAACCATCGACCTTCCGATTCAAGGCTACGATCAGGACGAAATCATAGTCGAGCTGCGAAAGGACGGCTTTGCTCCTGCCAGAGCAACGTTGAATCTAGCCACCGAGCCACCTCCTCCCGTCCAGTTGCGGTTGGAATCCCTGGCAAGAGTCTTCACCATTTCCTCCCAGCCGCCCGGCGCCTGGGTCGAATTGGACGGGGCGCGGCTCGATGGGCTTACTCCCATGGACCTCGAGCTCTCACCGGTCGAGGACTACCAGCTTACCGTCGGAAAACCGGGCTTCACGACCCAGACAGTGCAAATCCAATCGGGCGGTGAGCTGCCGGAGGAGCCAATCATTCTGTCCCCGGCTAGCAAGCCGGGGACACTCCGCGTAAGAAGTACCTACCCTCTATCCCTGCGCGGCGAGGGGCGGGTTCTGGCGGACGTGTCCGGCCTCCCGGCCGCCGAATTGAAGGTCGGCCGCCATACGGTGACGCTTTATGCTCCGGAGGTATTCCTGAATCGGCCCATCACCGTCGAGATCAAGGAGGGGGAGACAACCACCGTGGATGCTCCGCCCCTGGGAAAGTTCTCGGTCCGGGCGTTTCCCGGTAATTGCACTTTTACCGTTGACGGCATCGTCTCCGAGGCGCCGCCTTTCGACAACAAACCCATTATCGTGGGGCAGCATACTTTCGTGTTCGAATGGCCGGGCGGCCAGAGGAAGGTCTACGAGGAGGGAGTCGTTCTCGGCGAGCCGAAGTATTTGACCGGACGTCGCTAAGAGGGGTGCAGATGAGAGGATCAAGAATCGCGCCAACCATGTTGCTCATCCTCATGACCGGGATTCTTTCGGCCAGGGGGCAGGCTCCGCCTTCCGAGCTGGCCCGACAACATCTGGAGAGCGGCATTCAGTTCTACGAGCAACAGAGGTACAAGCAGGCGCTCAATGACTTTCAGATTATCGTCAGCTCGATGGGCGATACCGAGTATGCGGACGATGCATTGCTCCACATTGGCCAATACTATCTGGAGGTCGAAGAGGATCCGGTGCAGTCCCAAAAGCACTTTCAGGCCCTGCTGGAGCGGTATCCCACCGGCGACAAGGCGCCCGGCGCCTACTACTATCTCGGCATGGTTTCACTCCGCTCCAACCTGGCGGCGGGAGGGGTGGACGATGCCATGGCGAATTTCCAGCGCGTCATCCGCCTCTATCCCCAGAGCCCGTACGTTGCCGCGGCGCTTGCGGCTACCGGAGCCGCACTCGAGCGCTCCCACCGCTGGGAAGAAGCGATCGGAGCATATTTCCGCGTGATCAGCGAGCACCCCCGCTCTGTCTGGGCGCCCGAGGCGCAGTTGGCGATCGGGCGCTCGACGGCGCGACAGGGAAATCCCGTCCAGGCAATGATCGAGCTACAGCAGGTTCGCAACCTCTACCCGGAAAGCGAAGAGGCCAAGCACGCGCTCGATTTCCTCACGCTTCTCTTTCGGCTCTATGGCTCACCAGAGCTAGGGCAACCGACGACCTTTCAAGTCGATTCCAGATTCCGACCCGCCATGGCCGATGGGTTCAAGAACGTTCAGTCGATTCGGTTGTCTGCCACCGGAGTCCACGTTCTCGAGGAGGGGAGGCAGAGGGTTCTGAACTTCGACCGGAGTGGGAAGCTCGTGAGTACTCAGTCCGCGGCCGACCCCAAGGGGCTTTCGGTGGACGCTCGTGGAACGATGATGCTAGCCAACAAGAACGGTTTGGTCATCGACGGGACGCCCCTCGCTCTGACCATCCCCGAGGAGAATGGACCCAAGCAGCTCGAGAACATCACCGCAGGGGTGCGCGATCGGCTGGGTGACCTTTACGTGTACGATGACGGTGAGAAGAGGATACTGCGGTTCGATCCTCAGGGAAAACTGAAGGGCTCTTTTCCCGACTCCTCTCAGCGCCAGGTGCTTCGCATGGACATGGATCCCTCCGGCAACCTTGTTGTCTTGGAAGAGAAGGACCGGTCCATAACTGCCTACAGCCCCACCGGGGCGAGGGTGGGGCACATCGAAAAGCGCGGCGCAACGTGGGAGTTCAAGAAGCCAGTCGACGTGGCTATTGATGCTGCCGGCTATGTCTACGTTCTGGACCAGGATCTCGCGCAACTGGGGGTATTCGATCCCTCGTACCAGTTCGTTACCCTCCTTTCCCGCCAAAGCCTAGGTGGCGGTACCCTGGAGAAACCCATCACCCTGGACGTAGATCGCTCTGGAGACCTTTATGTCTATGATGATAAGGCGCAGTCCATCATTCGCCTCCACTAGGAGCTTCCTTCTCGGGTTGGCGGGGGTAGTCTTTTGCGGTGCCTCCGCCCCGTGCTCCGGACAGGAAGCAATGATCGGACAGAATGATCTGCTCCTGCAGCTATCACAACAGTTTTCAGAAGCCGTCGCCTTGTTCGAAGATCCGCAGAGACAGTCCCAGTCCATCGAGTTCTTCGGTCAGATCATCTCCGCCATCGACGACGCGCGTCGGACCCATGAGGAGATCCCTCCGGAATTGGAGGAGCTGTTGCAGAAGACCTATGATTATCGGGCGCGCGCCAACTTCAACTCCGGTCAGCTGCAGGGCGCGGCCGACGACTTCCGACAGTTGATCCTCGCCAATCCTCGCTACACTCTGGACGAGGAAGCACTTTCACCCAAGATCATCGATTTCTACGAGGATCAAAAAAAGCAGCTCATTGGTTTCATCGCCGTGAACACCGACCCACCCGGTGCTCGGGTCACGGTCAACGGAGAGTTGGTCGGGATTACCAATTTCTTTCCGGTTGAAGTTCATACCGGAGTGGCGCGGGTGGAGATCATTCTCCCGGGTTATGACCCGGTATTGCGGGACGCTATCGACATTCTTCCCGGCGAGATCCGCACACTGGAAGCAACATTGGTGAGGAACAGCGCCAAGCTACCGGTCATCACTCAGCCGCCGGGAGTGGAAGTCTGGGTGAATGGTGAAGAGGTGGGAGTCACCAGTGGCAGCTTGCCGCCGGACCTCAGGAGCTTCATGCCCGCGGAGTTCGACTTGGATCGTCTCTCCGCGCCCCTCGACCTTGCCGCTCTCCCCCTCGGGCAGCACGTCGTGGAGCTCCGACGGGAGTGCCATGAGCCGGTGCGGTTTTCCTTCAACGCGGAA
>DATDRI010000222.1:0-8315 GCA_035291825.1 Vicinamibacteria bacterium
TTAGAGTGGCTTCCGGGACCGGAGATCCGTTGGCGAGAATGAAAGAGAGGCGGAGCCCGGGGCAATGTCTCAGCAGGGCCTCCACGTGCTCCGTCAGTCCGTAACCCGTGGTTTCCCCCGGTTGGGTCATGACGTTGCAAAGATAGACGACCACCGCCTTGGAACGGGAGATGGCTTCGGCCACTCCCGGGACGAGAAGGTTGGGGATGAGACTCGTGTAAAGCGAGCCCGGCCCCAGGAGGATGAGATCCGCTTCTCGCAGGGCGGCCAGGGAGTCCTCGAGGGGAGGGCAGTCCGGCGGATCCAGAGAGATGCGCCGGATCGGTCTCGTCGAGCCACTGATGCGCGTCTCTCCCCGCACCAGGCTGCCGTCGTCCAGCTCGGCCAGCAGAGAGACGCTCTGGGTGGTGGAGGGGAAGATCCTTCCCTCGATGGCGAGGACGTGAGAGGCGGCTCGCACCGCCGCATAAAAGTCGCCGGTCACCGAGGTCAGCGCGGCCAAGAAGATGTTGCCGAAGTTGTGTCCTCCCAGATCGCCGTCTCCTTTGAACCGGTACTGGAAAAGGGAAGACAGCAGCGACTCGTCGCTGGAAAGCGCGAGAAGGCAGTTGCGGATGTCTCCCGGCGGCAGCATCTGGAGCTCGTCACGCAACCGACCCGAGCTGCCGCCATCGTCGGTCACGGTTACCAAGGCCGCCAGATCGGCGAAGTAGACGGCATCTCCGGGTTGCGCTCCGGATCGAGGCGCGTGCACGAAGTGCTTGAGCCCGGCTAGGAGAGCGGCAAGCCCGGTACCCCCTCCGATCGCCACCACGCGGAGTCCATAGATCACGCTGCCTCCTCAGTCGGGCTCAGTCAGGCTAATCGGGCGATGCCAGCAATTGGGCGACTTCCGTTTCGGCCCGCAAGGCGGCGAAGTCCGCATCCGCCTTGGCTAGAACGCGGTTGTACGGGTTACCGGTAACCGCCTGCTTGAGATGTCGGGTCGCGTCCTGACTGTCTCCGTGGCGGGAATAGGCGGCCGCCAGACAGTAGTGGGCATGGTCGCTATTGGGTTCCATGTCGATTGCTTTGGACAGATACTTGATGGCTCGGTCGTAGTCGCCCCGGTTGTGACAGAAGACACCGTAGGCAACGGCCTCCTCGAAAGTGCGAGGTGAGAAGGAGCTCTTGCGCTGCCGGTCGCAAGCGGCTCTGTAGGCCAGGGCGCGATCGACAACCTCCGGCTCCTCGCGGAACTCGGTCACGATGGCATCGAATTGGCTCCGGGCGCGTTCCACATCACCTTTGTGCAGTGCCTTCAAGGCTTTTTCGAATGCCTCGATGGCTTTGTTGTAGCCCTCGGGTCTTTCACTCGATTTCCGAGCCAGCTTCTTGCGTGAAATGGGCGCGCTCTTGGTGCGAGCGGTGGCTTTCTTCGCCATGGATCCTCCTAAGAATCTGCCTTTGGCCCCGCAGTGGGGGCACGCGGAGACGATGCCGGGATAGCCCGACAGAGTTCAATATCTCGATTGGGCGTGTCGTATAGAAGACAGCCCTTGATTATAGGCGGAGGGCCAGGGACGGTCAAACAGCCGCCGGTCCGAACCTGCCAGACCGATCGGGGTCATTCCGCTTCCAGGTCGAGCAGCCGGCGATAGAGAAGTCGGGAGGGGACTCCGCTTTCCCTGGCCAAGATTTTGACCGCCTCTTTCCGTTTGAGCCCCTGTGCGGTGAGCGCCGAGAAGCGCTTCTCCAGTTCGTCGGGAGTCGGGACGGAAGCGATCGGTGGCCCGGCGCCTCCGATGACGAGAGTCAGCTCCCCCTTGAGGGGGGTGCGCCGAGCCCAATCCGCCAGCTCGGAGAGGGTTCCGGTGCGGTGCTCTTCGTGGACCTTGGTCATCTCGCGAGCGAGGAAGGCTGGCCGTGGTCCCAGTCGCCGGGAGAGCTCGCTAAGAAGCGTGGCCGTCCGCCGGGCCGACTCGAAAAGGAGGATGGTGTGCGCTACCGCAGCCAGTGATGCGATGGCCCGGTCGCGCGCCGATCCGCGCCGGGGTAGAAAACCATAGAAACAGAAGCTCGAGGTGGGCAGACCGGAGACGGAAAGGGCGGCGAGGGCGGCGCTCGGACCCGGCACCGAGCGTACCGGAATGCCCATGTCTCGTGCCGCCGCCACCAAGCGAAACCCAGGATCGGAGATGCCCGGCGTTCCGGCGTCGGAGACGAGGGCGATATCTTCACCCTCCTTCAACCGCATCGCCAGTTGTGGAGCGCGCGCGCCCTCGTTGTGCTCGTGATAGCTGATGGTACGGGTCTTGATCCCGTGACGGAGGAGCAGTCGCCGGGTGGTGCGCGTGTCCTCACAGGCGATCACGGAGACCGATTGGAGCACATCCAAGGCACGGAGAGAAATGTCGCTCAAGTTCCCGATGGGGGTGGCCACCACGTAGAGCGTTGCCGGCATGAGGAGCCGTCCGAAGGACTCTGGACACTAGCATAGCCCCCTCCGGCGGCTCAACTCACAAGCGGAACTCCTTAGCTCACATTGACATCCCGGGACCCGTATGGTAGCCTCCTCCCGCCAGCAAAGTTCGCAAAAAGCTTTGGTGGACAAGGAATTCCACACCGTGACCCAGCCCGCCATCTCGATTTTCTTCCCCGCCTACAACGACGCCGGCACCATCGCCAGCATGGTGGTGGCAGCGCGGATAGCGGCCCGCCAGTTGACCCATGATTTTGAGATCCTAGTGGTGAACGATGGAAGCCGGGATCACACCGCGGAAGTGCTGGGGGAGTTAGAGCGCATCATTCCCGAGCTGCGCGTCGTTCAACACACCAGGAATCGTGGCTATGGAGGCGCTCTGCGGACGGGTTTCGCCTCCGCGTCCAAGGACCTCATCTTCTATACCGACGGGGACGCACAGTACGATCCTCGCGAGCTGAGAGCCCTGGTGGAGCGCATGGATGAAGGGGTGGATTTCGTCAACGGCTACAAGATGGGGCGATCCGATCCCCTGCATCGCGTCCTCATCGGAAGGATCTATCACTGGACGGTGCGACTCGCCTTCGGACTTCGGTTGCGTGACGTGGATTGCGATTTCCGTCTTTTTCGGAAGAGCATCTTAGACCGCGTCGAGCTCACCAAATCGAGTGGTGTGATCTGCGTCGAGTTGATGAAAAAAGTGCAGGACGCAGGCTTCCGAATCCTGGAAGTCCCAGTCCACCATTACCACCGCGCCTACGGAAAGAGTCAGTTCTTTAATTTCCGTCGTGTCGGCCGAACCCTGTACGATCTCATTCGGCTCTGGGTCGACTTGGTCATACGTCGGGTCCATCTCAGGCCACGTTCTGCCCCGGCCTCGACAGAGGAGTCCGCTCGGGATGGGCAGAGCTTGGTATCCTAGACCCTTCCTGGCTTTCCACGGACACCGACCCTCGGCTTAACGGACATGGAAGAGCGCTATCGTGAAATATTCTCCGGTAAGAGCGTCCTGATCACCGGCGGTCTGGGCTTCATCGGGAGCAATCTGGCCCGGCGCCTGGTCGATCTGGGAGCAGACGTGTTGCTGGTCGACTCCTTGATCCCTGGCTACGGGGGAAATCTCTACAACGTCAAGGGCCTGGAGCCCAAGCTCCGGATCAATATCGCCGACGTTCGCGACGTGAACGGGATGCAGTACCTCTTGCAGCACCAGGATTTTCTCTTCAACCTGGCGGGTCAAGTGAGCCACATCGATAGCATGCAGGATCCGGAGACCGATCTGGAGATCAACTGCCGCAGCCAACTCTCGATTCTGGAAGCCTGTCGCAAGGGCAATGACACGGTTCGAATCCTCTACGCCAGCACGCGGCAGATTTACGGCCGGCCCGTTCGGCTTCCTGCCGACGAGTCCCACCCGGTGCAGCCCACCGACGTCAACGGTGTGAACAAGGCGAGCGGTGAGATGTATCACCGGCTCTACCATCAGGTCTACGGCCTTCGAACGACCTCACTTCGCCTGACCAATACCTACGGTCCGCGACAGCTGGTCAAGCACAACCGACAGGGATTCGCGAGTTGGTTCATCCGGCAGGCGGTTCGGGGAGAGCAGATCCAGCTCTTCGGCGACGGGACCCAGAAGCGAGACTTCAATTACGTCGACGACGTGGTAGATGCCTTCTTGAGGGTCGCCATCTCGGATAAGGCGGTGGGGGAGGTCTACAACCTGGGGGCGAGCCCTCCGGTAACGCTGCTCGAGTTCATAGAGACGCTGCTCGATGTGGCGGGCGGAGGAGGCGGCTTCAGGAAAGTCCCTTTTCCGGAAGACCGCAAGCGTATCGACATAGGCGACTTCTATAACGACTACGGCAAGATCCACAAGGAGTTCGGCTGGGAGCCTCAAGTGAGCCTTCGCGAGGGTCTTTCCCGAACCGTCGAATACTATCGACGGAACATCGATCATTATCTTGCTTAAGTGGCCGAGCCAGCCGTCCCTTTTGTCAGCCTGACCGCCCAACACCAGGGCCTGGCGGCAGAGATCCGGAATGCGGTGGGGCGGGTCATGGAGAGCGGATGGTTCATTTTGGGCCCCCAAGTCGAAGCCTTCGAGGAGGAGTTCGCATCGGTGGTGGGGACGGCCCATGCCGTCGGGGTAGCCTCGGGGACCGATGCCCTCACGCTTTCCCTTTGGGCGCTGGGCGTCGGTCCGGGCGACGAGGTCATTACCACTCCCCTGACCGCTACCTTCACCGCCCTCGCCATCAGCCGAACCGGGGCACGACCGGCCTTCGCCGATGTCGATGGAAGGAGCCTGAATCTCTCGCCCGAGTCGGTGGCGAAACGGATGACTGCGCGTACCAAGGCACTCCTTCCGGTGCATCTCTACGGGAACCCTTGCCAGATGCCGGCTCTCCTGAGGCTCGCCGGGGAGAACGGTCTTGCGGTCGTTGAAGACGCCTGCCAGGCACACGGCGCCAAGTTGGCGGATCGTCCTCTCGGAGGTTGGGGCAAAGCGGGCTGCTTCAGTTTTTATCCCACTAAGAATCTCGGTGCGTTGGGGGACGGAGGAATGGTCGCCACCAACGACGCAGCCATGGCGAATCGTCTGCGACGGCTGAGAAACGGCGGACAAGAAAATCGCTACATCCATCGGGAGATCGGCTTCAACAGTCGCCTGGACGAGCTCCAGGCGGCGATACTGCGGGCCAAGCTCCCGCACCTCTCCACTTGGAACGCGAGGCGGCGAGCCCTCGCCGCGCTCTATGGCGAGCTACTGGCGGAAGCTCCGCTGGTCTGGGTCGACCTTCTGCCGGACGCGGAAACCGCCGCCCACTTGCTGGTGGTGCGAGCGCCGGAGCGGGATCGGTTGCGAGAGGCTCTGTCGGAGGCCGGGGTGGAAACGCTCATTCACTACCCGGTCCCCGCGCATCTCCAACCGGCTTATCAGGGCCTGGGTCAGGGGGTGGGATCGTGTCCGGAAGCCGAACGAGCGGCCGGCGAGATCCTTTCCCTGCCTCTTTACCCGGAGCTCACCGAGGCTCAGGTCGAGCGGGTGGCGCGGGCCATTCTCGAGTTCTATCGATAGCGGTCGGTTCCGGGAAGTGGCGGCAAGGAAAAGAATCGGTATTTTGACCGGCGGGGGAGACTGCGCCGGATTGAATGCGGTGATCCGAGCCGTCTTCCGGACCGCCCACAACTTCGGCTGGGAAGTGCTGGGCATCGAAGAAAGCTTCGGCGGGCTCCTGCAAACGAAGAAGACGAGACTTCTGAGGCCCAAGGATGTTCGGGGAATCCTGCACACCGGCGGTACCATCCTCGGGGCCAGCAATCGGGGGCATCCTTTCCGGTTTCCGGTGAAAACCGCGAGCGGCATCTCCTACCGAGATCGCTCCGATGAAGTGGTCAGGAATTTCCGTGCTTTGAAGCTCGATGGACTGGTGGTGGTGGGGGGCGATGGAACGCTGTCCATCGCCCTCGGACTATTCCGTAAGGGGCTTCCCATCGTCGGAGTACCCAAGACCATCGACAACGATCTGTCGGGAACGGTCGTAACCTTTGGCTTCGATACCGCTGTCAGCGTGGTGACCGAAGCCCTGGATCGCCTTCACACCACCGCCTCCAGTCATCGTCGCGTCATGGTGCTGGAGGTGATGGGAAGAAACGTCGGTTGGATCGCGCTGCAGGCAGGGGTGGCGGGCGGCGCCGACGTCATTCTGATACCGGAGATTCCCTTCGACATCGAAATGGTGGTGGCAAAGATCCGCGAACGGAACCGGCGCGGGCGAGCCTTCAGCATCGTGGTGGCGGCGGAGGGCGCCACGCCGGTTGGTGGCATGAAGGTCTTCCGCGAGAAGGCCGGGGAAGGATACGAGGGCAGGCTGGGCGGCATAGGCGAGCTGGTGGCGGAGCAGATCCAACAGCGCACGAAGCAGGAGTGCCGGGCCCTGGTCCTGGGGCACCTTCAGCGCGGCGGGCAACCGACGAGCTTCGACCGGGTGCTTGGTACGAGATTCGGCTCTGCGGCGGTGCGCCTTGCGCAGGAGGGCGGCTGGGGTCGCATGGTGGCGCTGGCACCCCCCAACATCGTTTCCGTGCCCCTGGAGGAAGCGGTCTCCCAGCTGAAGCGGGTTCCCATGAGCTCCGACCTTATCCGCGCCGCCCGAGATCTGGGCACTTCCTTCGGTGAGTCGGTCTGCGAAATCTAGCGCCGCACCTGTAAAGCACTCAATGAATATACCCCAGCGCTTCCAGCTGCTGGCGGGCAGCCGGATCGAGCGCTTCCAAATCACGCTCCTCCTCGGCGCTTCGATCGCTGTCGCGATCCGGATCCCGGGCCAGCCACTCCTTCAGCAAAGGCAGGAGCCTTCCCGCTTCCCCGGGAAGCTTGTCAAAGAGGTTCACGGTCTCCCCGGGGTCGGACTCGAGGTCGTAGAGCTCGTAGAGATTTCCTTCCGGGCGGGGGATGAGGATGAGCTTCCAGCCCTCGGTTCGGACCATCCGCCACTTGCCGAGGTTGCCCTGGTAAAAGATACGCGTCTGCTCGGGAAACTGGTGCCTCCAGGGAGCGCTCTCCGCGAAGGCCGGAAGGTACGGCAGCGTACCGCCTTCCGCGAGAGTAACCAGGCTCACGCCCTCGGCGTCGGGTAAGGGATCGACCCCCAGGAGGTCGAGCAGGGTCGGGGCTAGATCCATCAGGCGGACCTGCTGATCCACGACGGTCCCGGGGGGAATGCGACCGGGCATGCGGAGAACGAAGGGGACCCGAAGGACCTCGTCGTAGAGAGAGAAGTCGTGCGTGAAGTAGAGCCCGTGCTCGCCGAGCGCCTCTCCGTGGTCGCCGACGACAGCGACCAGAGTATCGTCGGTGAGGGCGAGCTCATCGAGCACCGCAAGGATACGGCCCAGGTTGTCATCCGTGTAGACCAGAGTACCGTCGTAGAGATCGCGAACCTCTTCCAGTGACTCCTCGGGGTAGCGGATCTTCCCGAAGAAGATCTCCCCTCGCGGGCGGCGCCGTAAGGCCAGATCGAGCAGCACCGGATTGTCCGGGTAGTACGGCAGCACGAGATCGAGATAGGGACCGCCGGAAAGATCCGCATAAGGAGTGGGGAGGAACTCCCCTCCTTCCCGCTGCAGCAGCGAGCGCAAGTGCTTGACCTGCGAGTCCTGCCGATGCTCGGTGGCGTAGAGCGCCGAAAAAGGATACGCCGGAGTGTAAGGGAGGTGGGGGTCGATGAAGTGAAGCCAGAGGAAGAAGGGCTCGTCCCCGACAGTGCGGAGCCAGTCACTGGCCGCCAGGGACAGGCTGCGGGCATCGAGTCCCGCCGCGAATTTGTTGTTGTGATACTCGGCGAAACCCTGATCGAAGCTCGATTTCGTTCGGAGCCAACTGTGCCGGGTCATGGCTGCCGTCTGGTAACCCGATGCGGACAACCGCTCGGCAAGGGTGACAATGTCCGGCGACAAGGTGGCGGGATGATTGCGGACGCCGTGGAGCGGCGGCGAGAGGCCGGTCATCACGGTGGCGAGAGACGGAAGGGTGAAGGGAGCTTGGGCGATGGCTTGCCGGAAGTTCGCTCCCTGGGACGCCAGGCGGTCAAGATTCGGTGTGGTACGGCGCCGGTATCCGTTGGCGTGCATCCGGTCAGCGCGGAAAGTCTCGATGGTGACGAGAAGCAGGTTCGGTTGCCGCGGTAAGGGCACCTCGGTCGTGTCGCACCCCGAGGCGAAGAGACCCGCCGACAAGGCGAAAGCGATCCCGGCGGCGGAGCGGTAGGAGGGCATGACCCCGGACCGTCGGGTCAGTCGGCCAAAGCCTCGCCGGAGCCGGAAACGGCCTTGATGGGTTGCGAGGCGA
>DATDRI010000223.1:0-4434 GCA_035291825.1 Vicinamibacteria bacterium
AAGATGAACCTGGTCTCGGACTACACCTACACCCTCGAGACCATCATCCAGGCGGGGAAGAAGCGGCTCGCGATCGCCCAGGTGCCGATCGAGGCGAGAGAGACCCGTCCGAGCCGGCTCATCCGCAGCAACTGGGACTACGTGAAGCGCTCCGCCGCCACCATCGTGCGCATCTACGCGATGTACGAGCCGCTCAAGATCTTCAGCTACCTCGCTCTGGCTTTCTTCCTCCCCGGCCTCTTCCTTTCCTTCCGGTACGTCTACTTCCGCTTCATCGGGGAAGGGCAGGGGCACGTGCAGTCGGTCCTCCTCGCCATTCTCTTCCTGCTCCTCGCGTTCGGCTCCCTGGTCTTCGGACTCGTGGCCGACATCCTGGCTTCGGTGAGGCGCCTTCTCGAAGAGGTGCTCTATCGCCAGCGGCTCCTCGAAGAGCGACTCGACCGCCTTCGCCCTCCGGGCTTCGGCGAGTCTCGCCGTAGCTCTGGGGAGGCGGAGAGGGCCGAACGAACTCGATGACCATTCAAGGGCGTACCAGCGTCCTCATTCCCGCCTACGAGGAAGAGTCTTCCATCAGCGCTCTCGTCGAGAGCATTCGCGCGCTCGGCAGCTGGAACGAGATTCTCGTCGTCGACGACGGGTCGAAAGACCGAACCGCGGAAAGAGCCCGGGCCGCGGGCGCCACGGTGATGCGACACCCCTACAACAAGGGAAACGGCGCCGCGGTCAAGACCGCCGTCCGGGCCGCGACCGGAGAGTTCATCCTGCTTCTCGACGCCGACGGACAGCATCCGCCGGAAGAGATTGAAAAGCTCGTCGCGAAGCTCTCGGAGTACGACCTCGTCGTGGGCGCTCGCTCGTTCAAGGACCAGGCGGGTTTCGCGCGAGCGCTCGGCAACGCCGCGCTCAACCGCTTCGCGTCCCTGGTCGCGAGCTTCCGCATCGACGATCTCACCTCGGGCTTCCGCGCCGCGCGCCGGGCACGGTTCCGTGAGTTCCTTCATCTTTATCCGAACGGATTCAGCTATCCCGCGACCAGCACCCTCGCCTTCGTGAAGGCGGGCTACGACGTCTCTTTCGTTCCCATCGAGGGGAAGAGCCGCGGCTCTGGCTCGAAAAGCAAGATGAAGCCGTGGCGCGAGGGCTTCCGCTTTCTCGCCATCATTCTGCGAATCACGACGCTCTTCAGCCCGCTCCGGATCATCCTTCCGGTGGCCCTGTCGTTCTTTCTGCTGGGAGTCGGCTACACCACCTACACCATCGTGACCGATACCGACGTGACCGATGTCTCGGTGCTGCTGTTTTTCGCCTCCGCGGTGCTCTTCCTCTTCGGGCTCCTCTCGGAGCAGATCGCGGCCCAGCGTCTCGTCAATCGCAGCGACGACTGACCGTCGTGGCCATGCGGTGACTCCGTCCGGACGGAGTTCAGTCGGAAGCGCTTCCCAACCCTGTTCCGCCTGCTCTTCCTCATGTCTCCGAGGCCGGAGCCGCTCTCCGGATCCTTCCCCATGAGCTCCGAGATGACCCGGTCACAAGGAACCTTGGCAGGGGAACGCACACCTATTGGTTGAACTGCCTCTCCTTCTCGAGGGGACGACCCAACCCAAGGAGGTCCTTATGAGCCGGGTAACGTGGCGAACGCTGGTCGTGGTCTGGGTTCTGGTCGGACTGGCCGGGCTTCCCGAAAGAGTCCGGGCTGCCTTTCCCCAGGGCTATGCCATTGACATCTCTCATTGCACCGGTGAGATCACCGTCGATGACGTCGCTTGCTGGGTTGGCAGTGGGGTTCAGCACATCGTCGTCCGGGCCGCGATCGCGGAGGAGATCGGAGGATCCTGCCAGACCGGACAGCCGACGCGGCCGTTCAGCATCCAGCAGCTCCAAACTCTGAAACAAGCTCTGGACAGCGGGATCGACTTCACCGTCGACATTTATCTTTATGTTCACTGGCCGGAGCAGAACTTCTGGGACACGCCCGTTCCCGACCAGGTCAGCGAATCCATCGACTTGGTCACGACCATCGTGCCCATGCCTGCAACCCGCCTTTGGCTGGACTTAGAAGAGGATTTTCACCCTCGGTGGACTGCCGACGACGCCAAAACCCTCATCTCGCAATCGGTTGCTGTTTGTACCGAACGAGGCATGCCCTGTGGCATGTATACGGGCTACAACTTCTGGTACTACAAGATGGGCAATCCCATCTGGTTCCGATATCTGCCGCTCTGGTTCGCCAACTACGACCAGAACCCGAGCCTGGATACTTGGAGCTACCAGAGGTTCGGCGGCTGGGTGAAGCCGGTAGCGAAGCAGTACTCGGAGAGCGGGAACCTCTGTGGCAAGGATACCGACCACAACACATTCTACTTGCCGGTCAACAGCGTGCCGCCGGCGGGGGGACAATACCTTCCGTTGGCGGGCGCCCAGTTTGCCAACGGGGCTTCGGTCACCCTACGTCGTTACTGGGTTCCGTACGCGACGCACTACCAGTTCCACGTTCAGTACCAGGACGAGTTCGGCGCCTGGCAAGGTTACGCCACCTTTACCCAGTCCGGTCTCAACAGAAAGACTTTCACACCGACGTACCCCAATACGAAGTATCGGTGGCGAGTCCGGGCCAAGAATCATGTGGGCTGGGGTGGCTATTCGGGATACAGGACCTTCATCATTGGAAGTCTCTGCACGACACCCCCTTGCCCCGAAAACGCCACGGAGGAGGGGAGCAATCCCTGAGACGTCCCGCACCTCGAAGGGAATCTCGACCGGGGCAGGCTCCGCTCCGACGAGCGCCGGGTCGACGTCCGGATCCATGGAGCGTCGGGAAGCTGCCCGCGGTCGTCACTCGAAGAAATGAAGGAAGCTCTCACCCACCCGCTCCAGCAGATACTCGTTTCCGAACCGGTTGAGATGATGGGTGTCGTCGTAGAGAAGCTTGCCGCCATCGACGACCACACACAGACGTTCCAACTCGCTACAAAAGTGCCGCGACGGAAGAACCGCCAGAGCTTTGCCGCCGAACCTCGCCGCCGTCGCGGCGATGGTCTCGTCAGTATAGGCCAGCCGTCCGAGCTTGGTCTCGAAGTCGACCCCCTCGCACTTCGCGCTGTAGCCGCTCGTCGAGAAGTAGCCAGGCGTCAGACAGGGTCCCGGATGTTTCGCCAGCACCGGCGCCTGACCGAAAATCACGAGCTTGGACGAGCGCTCGCTGATGGTCTCGGCCGTGCGATAGAGCTTCTCGGCGAAGACGGACCTCGACGCTTCGTCGGTCAGCTCCGAACCCTCGATCGCCACCAGCCAGTCCCTGCGGATTTCGAAGTCCCCATAGACGACCGGCTCGTACAACCAATCCCAGCGCGCGACGAGCGCCACGACGGCGAAGTGATTCGCGGTTACGTACCGCTCCCACTGCTCGATCACCGCCCGGCAGAGCTTCTCCCGCCGTGGACTTCTGACGCCATAGACCTTGTAGGTCCCGAAGAGAGGCGAGCAGCCCAGAAAAGTCCAGGTCTCCACTTTGCGGCCCACGCGTTGGCCGAGCTCGTCGAAGAGCGGCCTCAGCGCGTTGGCGTGACTGTCCCCGATGACAAGGATCTCGGCTTTCCCCTCTTTCTTCGCGCCGAGCAGGCAACGTTTCTCGGCGCCGTTGAGGCCGCACTCGTAGTCTCGGTCGAGCGTTCGGTTGAAAGCCGTTCGGGTCGCGATCCTGTCGGGAAAGCCGAGCCTTTGTGCGGTGTAGGATCCCATGCCCAACAGGAGGAGCGACAGTCCCGCGCAGAGCGAGACGAAAGCCCGCGAGCTAAGAAGCCGGGTACTGCCCCTGCCCAGCCGGAACGGCGTCTCGACGAGGTGGAACATGGCGCTCGCGGCGGCCACGCAAAATAGAGTCAGCGCCGTGCGCTCGATTCCCGTGAGAGGCCGGTACCACCAGTACTTGTAGTAGATGAGCACCGGCCAGTGAACCAGGTACAGGGAGTAGGAGATGAGCCCGATGTAGACTGAAATCCGGTTGGTCAGGAGCCACCCCAACCACCGAGCGCCGCCGGCGGCGATGACGAGCGCCGCTCCAATGGTCGGCAGGAGCCCATGAAGCCCGGGAAACGGTGAGCTCTCACCGAGACCGAAGACCGCGGTTCCGATGAGCGCGAGCCCGGATCCCGTCAGGAGCTCCGGGGCGGCGCCGCCCCTCGCTCGATAGCGAGAGAGCCAGAACGTCGCCGTGCCGATGAGGAGCTCGAAGAAGCGAAACGGCATGAGGTAGAAGACGGCAGCGGGCTCGCTGCGCAAAAGGATCTCCCCACCGATCAACGACAACGAGAAAAGGGCGATCCCGCCCAGGAGCGCCGACCGGCGTCTGAGGGTGAGACCGAAGACCAGGAGAGCCGGCCAGAGCAAGTAGTACTGCTCTTCGACGCCCAGGGACCAGGTGTGAAGAAGCGGTTT
>DATDRI010000224.1:0-9836 GCA_035291825.1 Vicinamibacteria bacterium
GCGGTTCCCATTCTGCCGCTGCGTGACACCGCCATCTTTCCCCACGCCATCCTCCCCCTTGCGGTGGGAAGGGAAAGTACAGTCCGCCTCTTGCGCGAGAACGCGGAGAGCGCTGAGTTCATCGGTGTGGTGACTCAGCGAGATGCCACGGTCGAGATGCCGGGCGCCGTCGATCTTTACGATGTAGGCACCGGCGTGAAAATCCATAAGTCGGTGCGCATGCCGGATGGCTCGGTTCGGCTGGTTGTTCAGGGTTTATTCCGTTTCCGTGTGCTGTCGGTGACTCAAGCGGTTCCCTATCTCCGCGCCGACATCGAGGTGCTTTCCGATGTGGTCAACGCGGATGAAGAGCTGGAGATCGACGCTCTGACACGAAACCTTCACTCCGTCTTCTCCAAAGTCGTGGAGCTGTCGCCCAACCTGTCCGATGAGGTCGGCTCTCTGGCAGCCGCCACGCAAGGTGGGAGCCGCCTGGCGGACTTCGTGGCCCAAAACCTCCCCAACCTGGACACTGCCGCGCGCCAGGCGGTCCTCGAGACGGTGGACGTCAAGAAGAGATTGACTCTGGTACACGAGGCCTTGCTTCGTGAGCAAGAGGTTCTCGAGCTGGGAAACAAGATCGAGTCCCAGGTCAAGGACGAAGTTGGCAAGACCCAGCGGGAGTACTACCTGCGCGAGCAGATGAAGGCGATTCAGAAAGAGCTGGGCGAGAACGACGAAAACACCAAGGAGATCGAGGAGCTCCGCCAGAAGATCGAAGACGCCGGCATGCCGGAGGACGCCAAGAAAGAAGCCCTGCGTGAGGTGAATCGACTCAGCAAAATCCCGCCCGCCTCCGCGGAGTATACGGTGGGTAGAACCTATTTGGACTGGATCGTTCGCGCTCCCTGGTCCAAGCGCACCGAAGACGTCTACGACATTCCCCGGGCCAAAGAGATCCTGGAAGCGGATCACTATGATCTGGAAAAGGTCAAGGATCGGATCCTGGAGTTCCTGGCGGTCCTCAAAATGAAACCAGATATCAAGGGCCCGATTCTGTGCTTCATGGGCCCTCCCGGCGTCGGTAAGACGAGTCTCGGCAAATCCATCGCCAAGGCTCTCGGCCGGAAGTTCGTCCGCATCAGCCTGGGCGGCATCCGCGACGAAGCGGAGATACGAGGTCACCGGCGCACCTACATCGGTGCATTACCCGGTCAGATCATTCAGAGCCTGTGCCGCGCCGAGTCCAGGAATCCCGTTTTCATGCTCGACGAGATAGACAAGTTGGGCATGGATTTCCGTGGCGATCCCAGCTCAGCGCTTCTCGAGGTCCTGGATCCCGAGCAGAATCACTCGTTCCGAGATCACTACCTCGATCTGGCGTTCGATCTATCGGAAGTGCTCTTCATCGCCACCGCCAACATCATGGACCCGGTACCTCCGGCGTTGAGGGACCGCCAGGAAGTCATCCATCTGGCTGGCTATACCGAAGAAGAGAAAATCCAGATCGCGGAAAGGCATCTGATCCCTCGCCAGCTCGAGAACCACGGGCTCAAGCCGGAAGTAGCGCCGCGATTCAAGCGGGAGGCTTTGTCCGAGATCATCCGGCACTACACGAAAGAGGCGGGGCTTCGGAACGTCGAACGCGCCATCGCCACCATCTGCCGCAAGGCGGTCAGGAAGTGGGCCGAGGGGGCGACCGAGCCGGTGGAGGTCACCGCGGAGGCACTTCAAGAGTACCTGGGTGCGCCGACCTTTCTCTCTCGCGAGATCTCGGAGCGCGTGAAGGTTCCGGGAGTCGCCATCGGCATGGCCTGGACACCGGCCGGCGGCGACATTCTCTTCGTCGAGGCTTCCAAGGTCAAAGGCGGCAAGAACCTGACGTTGACCGGACAGCTGGGCGACGTGATGAAGGAGTCCGCCCGTGCCGCGCTCACCTGGGTGAGAGCTCACGGCCCGCAGCTCGGCCTGGAAGATGATTTCTACCGTCGCCTCGATCTCCATCTCCACGTTCCCGAGGGCTCCATTCCAAAGGATGGTCCATCGGCGGGCGTGACCATGGTGACCGCTCTGGTATCGGTACTGACGGGGATTCCAGCTCGCCATGATGTCGCCATGACCGGAGAGATCACGCTGACCGGCCACGTCCTCCCCATAGGCGGAGTCAAGGAAAAGCTGCTGGCCGCGCATCGCTACGGGATCAAGAAGGTTATCATTCCGAAGCTGAACGAGAAGGTAGTGGAGGAAGACCTTACCCAAGAGATCCGCGAACAGCTCGATATCCAGCTGGTCTCGAGCTTGGACGAGGTGCTGAGGATCGTCTTTCCTTCCCTGACGCCCGGGCTCCTGCCCCCCGGACCGCTGCAGAGTGACGTGGCGTCACGGCGCGTGACTCTGCAGTAACCCGGCCGTGGACTACAAGGACTATTACCGAACCCTCGGCGTATCGAAGACCGCCACCCCCAAGGACATCAAGCAGGCCTACCGGCGCCTGGCGCGGAAACACCATCCCGACGTCAACCCCGGAGACCGCGGCGCCGAAGTTCGCTTCAAGGAGATCAACGAGGCCTACGCCGTTCTCTCGGAGCCCGAAAAGCGGAGAAAATACGATCGCCTGGGGGCGAATTGGCAGCAGTACGAGAGAGCCGCCCAACAGCAAGGGGGGCAGGGCTTTCCACCCGGCTTCCAGGGGTTCCACGTCGAGTTCGAGGGCGAACCCGGCGGGGAGCGTTTCGGCGGTTTCTCTGATTTCTTCAACATGTTCTTCGGGGGCGGATTCGATACCGACTCCATCTTCGGAGGAGCGGGCGGCACCGGTCGAGGGAAGCGGCCGAGAGAAGCCAGCGCACGTCCGGCCGGATTCGGTTTCGATGCGTCACCCGCCAAAGGGCGCGACGTTTCTGCGCATCTGGAGATAACCCTCGAGGAGGCGTTTCGAGGAAGTCAAAAGAGGCTTTCTCTTCAAAGCACTCCCGGTTCATCCCCTCAGCAAATCGACGTCAAGATTCCCGCCGGCGTGCGGGAGGGCTCGCGGGTACGCGTGGCGAGCAAGGGTGAGCCCGGCCCAGGCGGCTCTCCACCGGGAGATCTCTTCCTCGAAGTCAAACTTCTCCCCCACCCTATCTATCGGCGGGACGGTGACGATCTGTACGTGGACCTGCCGGTGACGCTGACGGAGGCGGCGCTGGGCGCCGAGGTCGAAGTACCCACCCTCTCCGGAGGGACTCGTATCAAGGTTCCCGCCGGGTCCCAGAGCGGCCAGCTGTTACGGCTTCGCGGCAAGGGAATGCCGCGCGTCAAGAAAGACGGCCATGGGGATCTACTGGTCCGGTTAAAAGTGGTAACGCCCACCCAACTCTCGGATCGGGAACGCCAGCTCCTCGAGGAGTTGAGGAGCCTCGGTACAGAGAATCCGAGAGCCCGTTTCGGCGCCGGCTGAAATATCAGCTACTCAATCTAGCTGGGATCAGTGAGTCTGCGCTAGCTTTGGCGCGCCTGGATCCGAACGACGACTCAGAAGGAAGGCCTTGATGAACTCGTCCAGATCGCCGTTCATGACGCGATCCACGTCGCCGATCTCCTTCTTGGTGCGGTGGTCTTTCACAATGCGGTAGGGTTGAAACACATAGGAGCGGATCTGACTGCCCCAAGCGATGTCTTTCTTTCCGTCGTGGAGCGCTTCGATCTTCTCCTGTTTCTCACGAAGCATCAGGTCGTAGAGTCGAGCCCGCAGCACCTTCATCGCCATATCGCGATTGCGGTGCTGTGATCGCTCGTTCTGGCATTGCACCACGATGCCGGTGGGGAAGTGAGTGATCCGTACCGCGGAATCCGTCACGTTGACGTGCTGCCCTCCCTTTCCACTGGAGCGATAGGTGTCGATGCGAAGATCCTTATCGTTGATCTCCACGGTTACCTCTTCGTCCACCTCCGGAAAAAGGAACACCGAGGCGAAGGACGTGTGCCGCCGTTTGGCTGCATCAAATGGTGAGATGCGCACCAGACGATGAACCCCCACTTCACTGCAAAGCAGCCCATAGGCGTAGGGGCCGCTCACGGTGAAGGTGGCGCTCTTGATCCCCGCTTCGTCTCCTTCCTGGTAATCGAGCATTTCGGTCTTGAACCCTTTTTGTTCCGCCCAACGCAGATACATTCTGAGGAGCATCTCCGCCCAGTCCTGGGACTCGGTTCCGCCCGCCCCCGGATGAATCGTCACGATGGCGTTCTTGGCATCGTTTTCGCCGCCGAGGAGTCTCTGCGTCTCGGCCGCCTCGATCTCTTGCTCCAGCCGATCCAAGTGGGTCTTCAGATCGTCGGCAACCGACTCACCCTCCTTGGCCCATTCGATGAGCGTCCGAACTTCTTCCTCCCGGTCCTTGAGATGCTGGATGAGATCCAGGTCGTTCTGGTGACGGCTTCTTTCTCGGGAAAGACCCTGAGCTTGGGCTGGGTCGGACCAAACGGTGGGGTCGGCTAGCTTCTGCTCGACCTCGGCGAGGGCGCGCTTGAGGGCGGCTTCGTCAAAGATAACCTCGAACGTCCTGCACGCGGCGTTCGATGGCACTGTATCTCTCGATCAGCTCCTCCATCACCAGTGTCTCCTCTTGTCTCGGATGTGAAGCGCAAAAAGAGCGACTCCAAGAACCAATGTTACCACGGCCATCGATCGCGGCAAAAGATACCCATACTCGACGTAGAAGGTCTCGCCCTGCCGGAACCCCACCTTGCCTAAGATTACCTCCGGAACGAACAAGCTTCCCCTTGCCAGTACTCGACCATAGGGATCCACCACCGCAGAGATCCCGGTGTTCGCGGCGCGGACCAGATAGCGCCTGGTCTCCACCGCCCGCAGCACGGCCATATTGAGATGCTGATAGGGGGCGGCGCTCCGTCCAAACCAGGCATCGTTGGTCACGTTGACCAGCAAACTGGCGCCCTCTTTCACGAACCGGCGAGCCAGGTCCGGATAAATGGCTTCATAGCAGACGAATGCTCCGATCTTCTCGCCGTCGACCCTGCCCAGGACCACGTCCTCCCCGGGAGAGAAGTCGCCAACGCTCTGCACCAGGGGCTCGGCGAAGCTCAGCAGGGACCGCAAAGGAACGAACTCACCGAAAGGAACCAGATAGATCTTGTGGTAGCGAAGCAAGAGCTCCCCGTCTGGAGATAGAAGCTTGATCCCGTTGAACGCCCGGTAATCAGTGACTCGGTTGCCCGATGGGATCTGGTAGTCGTCGCTGCCGAAGAGCAGGAAGACCTTCTCGTCTTTGACGAAGTCCCGCATGCGCTCGGCCAGAGCCGGGCTTCCGTCGAAGTGAAAGGGAGTGGAGGACTCCGGCCAAACCACCAGACGCGCCCCTTGGTCGGCGGCTCGGCTCGAGAGCTCGAGGTGGGTGGCGAATATCTTGGCCGCCCACCCCGCATCCCACTTGTGCTCCTGGAGCACGTTGCCTTGGACGGCGGCAACCGGAAAGGACGGCGGCGGCAGGGGGAGCGACAGCTGGTGGTGTCCGAAGGCCAGGGTGGCCCCCAGCAGGGCGGTCACCGGGATTGCCGCCATCGCCGCCCGATTCCGCTCCGGTCGACAAAACCAGTAGGCGATGAGTGCGTTGACGAGCACCACCAAAAGGGAAACGCCGTGGACGCCGGTGAGAGAGGCAATCTGAACGACCGGCAAGAAGGTCACCTGGCTGTAGCCGAGCAAGCACCAGGGAAATCCCCCGAAAGGGTACTGCCGAAAAAAATCGAGTCCCACCCAGATCAAAGGCGTGACGAACAGTGCCGCTGCCCCGCCTCGAGCACAGGCGGCGGCGGCGAGACCGCCGAAAGCCGCCGCGTAGAGGGATAGGTAAGCGACCAGTGCCAGCAACACCGCCATGCTGGTAGGCCGACCGATGCCGCCCCCGTACTGAACCATGACCTGGCTCACCCAGTACAGGTTGCCTAGATGGAAGACGAGGCCCATCACCGTCCCGGCCAGCATGCCTTGACGCGGCCCGACGCGGGTGATCTGATGGAGAAGGGGGACGAGCGCCACCCAAGCCAACAGAGCGAAGCCGCTCAGCGGAAAACAAAGGACGAGGAGGGCGCCGGACAGTGCTCCAGCGATAACGGAGCTCACGCTATTGCGTAATGTAAGGCTTGAACTTCTCCACGTCTCGCAGAGCAGTTGCCACTTGCTCGGCCTCGCTCCGACTCTCGAACCTTCCCACTCTCACGCGATAGAGCCCCGCGGAACCTCCCGGCTCGAGGTAGGCCCGGTAGCGAGCCTCCTTGAGCCGGTTCACCAGGGACTCCGCAGCCTCCTCGGTCTTGAGTGCCACGACCTGAATGGTAAAGGCTCCCCGCTCCGAACCGATGAGAGCTGGTGCGACCGATCTGGGGACTTCCGCATCGGAGGCAGACGGCGAGCTCGGGGCGGGCTCGACCTCCGCGACTGTCCGAGGGCTCTCCGCGGCGGGCCGGGCGCTCTCCGCGGCGCGCCGGGCGCCGTCCCTCGGTCTGGCGGATCTCGTCACCGAAGCCACCAACTTCTCCGGGTTGCTCACCTGGTCCGCGAGCCGTGACTCCGCCTCGTCCGCCTCCAGCCTCTGCGGAAAATCCAGCTCGCGTCTTACGTCGGCCGGGGCGACTGCGGATTTCAGCGACTGACCGGCGCCCGGCCCGGAGATAATACTGGTTCCGCCGGCCGCCAGCGCGGCATCACGCACGCCGCGCCCCACCATCACCCCGCAAAGAAAGACGACTACGGCGATAGCCACTGCCGCCATGAAGAAAAAGACCAGCTGCTTGTTGTTCAGTTGGATCTCGTAGTAGCCTGCCTCTTCGTACTCGGCCATTTCAAGTGACTCCTTCCGTTACCGCTACCCCTCGACCACGTCTGGCTTTTTGGTTCCCATCGTTTTGGGACCATTTCACTGATGACTGTGACTTTGAATCATTGCCGAGATCTTCTCCTGTTCTTTCTTGCCAAACTGTCGTCCGATCTCCAGCAACAACCCGTAGGTGAGCTCATTGAGTCCATCTACCAGCGCCGACCTCTTCGCGTCGTGAGGCTTGTCGCCCAGATTGGCGAGAAGTTGGTCGAAGTCCACCCGAGACGCAGAGCTGAGATCGATGCCCTCTAACAGAGACGAGAATTGCTCCGACACCTGGGCAACGATGCGGTCTGCGAAGTCTCCTGCCTTCTCCCCTAACTTGTCCTGCAGATAGGATGCCACTGTACCAAAGTTCCGGTTGTAATGCTCCACGATCTCCTCGAGCTCGTACCCCTGCTCCAGAAGCTGCGTCTTGCCGCCCTCCGTACTTTCGGCTCCCCTCTCCAGCACGCCAACCGCGACCAGGCCATAGAGGATGCGAAGCGTCTCGAAATTCGGCAGGAAGCTCAGGGCGAGAATCCGCTCCAGGGTGAGCGTCCCGTTCACCAGTGAAAGTATCTGGGACTCGTCCGGGTCGAGCTGGAGCTTGTAGATGAGGTTGTCGGCGTTCTCGGACAATCGCAGGGCGCGGTCGAGCGAGCCCAGGCTGGCGTAGATCCTGGTGAAGTTCTGGATGCGGCGGATACCCTCCAGGATGACGTCCTCGGTACTCAAGTTCAGGGTCACCGGGCCCTCCGCCGAAAGGTCCTTGATCACGAACTCGTACTCGCCACGCACCCAGTCGAACAGACTGTACACAATCTCCTCGACATGCCCCTGGATCGCCCCCAGGAGCTCATCCGATGAAAGAATTTCCTGCTCCACCAACACCGCGCCGAATCTCTTGCCGGGGCGCACCAACTTGCTGCCCTCCAGAAACTGCCGCACGGTGATTTTCCCTTTCTTGATAAGGTACTCACCGAGCCGATCGTCCGGAATGTTGGAGGTGCCAAAAATGATGCGCCCTTCCTTGAAATAGACGGCCTTCCAGCGACCCATGTCGTGGAAGTTGAGGGTGCCTGTCTCCTTGCTACGGCTGATGGAGGCAAGGAGCTCGTGGAGACTCGACTCGGAGAGCGAACCGCGAATAGTGAGCTCTTCGTCCTGCATTCTGATCACGTCGAATCGAGACCCTATCGACCTACCACCCTCTTATTTTGAAGAGCCACTCGAGCCCCGCATCTTCACGAATTGCTCGATCAGATCGATGGGCAGCGGAAATACGATGGTGGAGTTTTTCTCCGTCGCGATCTCGGTGAGAGTCTGTAGGTAACGTAGCTGTATTGCCATGGGATGCCTGCCCACGATCTCCGCGGCGGCGGCCAGTTTGTCGGACGCCGCGAACTCGCCATCGGCGTGAATGATTTTGGCTCGCTTCTCCCGCTCTGCCTCGGCTTGCTTGGCGATGGCCCGGGTCATCTCGGGGGGAAGGTCCACGTGCTTGACTTCAACCGAAGTAACCTTGATGCCCCACGGATCGGTGTGCTTGTCCAGGATGTCCTGGAGCCGCATGTTCAGCCGCTCCCGCTCCGCCAGAAGATCGTCGAGCTCGACCTGCCCCAGCACGCTCCGCAGAGTCGTTTGGGCGAGCTGCGAAGTCGCGTAGAGGAAGTTCTCGACCTCCACCACCGCCTTGATGGGATGCACCACCCGGAAGAAGATGACGGCGTTCACCTTGACCGAGACATTGTCTCGGGTGATCACGTCCTGAGGCGGCACGTCGAGCGCCACCAGACGCAGGCTCATCTTGACCATCTTATCCATGGGACTGAACACCAAGACCAGCCCCGGCCCCTTGGGGTAAGGCAAGAGCTTACCGAACCGGAAGATGACGCCTCGTTCGTACTCGTTGAGAACCTTGATCCAGTTGAGAAAGAAAATTGCCACGATCACAACCACTACGAAAGTACCCATGGGAAGTCCGAACATCTTTCACTCCCTTCCAGTCAAGCTCTCCGAAACGGGCTCTACCCGGAGGACCAGCCCATCGATCCCGGTCACTCGCACCCGTTCTCCCTTGCCAATCCTCTGCCCCGCAGAAACATTCCAGTACTCGCCGTGAACGAAGACCTTACCGCCCCCGTTGATGTCCGTCGATGCGGTGCCCACTTCCCCGATCATGCCCTGATCTCCGGTGGTGGGCTTTCTCCTCAGGGAGATGATGACCAGACGGGCGATCAACGCCAACATTACCACCAACGCCGAAATCACCGGTAGGATAACCGTCCAGCTCACTCGAAGGGCCGGAGTGGGTATGGTCTGCTCTTGGAAAAGAATGAGCGAGCCGAAGATCAGCGCCGCCACGCCGCCCAGCCCCAGAGCACCGAAAGTCGGCGTGACGGCCTCTGCAATCACCAGGCCGATGCCCACCAGTAGGAGAAGAAGCCCGGCATAGTTCACGGGGAGAACCTGGAGCGCAAAGAAAGCCAGAATCAGGGAGATGATACCGATGACCCCGGGCAGTACCGCTCCGGGATTGGCCAGCTCGAAGTAAAGACCCATCACTCCCAGCGCCATGAGTATGTAAGCGACATTGGGGTGGGCGATAACCGAGAGAATGCGTTGGGACAGACCCATTTCCTGCTCGATGACCGATTCGCCGGCGGTGTGAAGTAGAATCTCCTCCCCGTCGAAACGGGTCACCGTCGTGCCGTCGAGCAGCTGCAGCAGCTCCGCCTGATCCGCCGCGACATAGTCGATGAGCCCGACCTTGAGGGCCTCCTCCTCGGTCCAGGACGTGCTTTCGGTCACGCCCTTTTCCGCCAGCTCGACCGGCCGGCCTCGCTTGGCAGCGATCGAGCGGATATAGGCGGCGGCATCGGACTCGACCTTCTTGGACATGGTCTCGTCCATTGGCTCACCACCGCCCGATACGGGATGTGCGGCACCCATGTTGGTGCCGGGCGCCATGGCGGCCACATCCGCCGAGATAGTGATGAG
>DATDRI010000225.1:0-4285 GCA_035291825.1 Vicinamibacteria bacterium
GAGCGGCCCACGACCTGTCTCGGTGTAGCGACCGCACTTATCTTCGACAGGGAGAGTTCCTGAAATGCGGTTCCAAAAGCTCGCCTCGATCGGGATGGTGAGTCTCGGTCTGATCTCGTGGGGCCTGGTTCGTAGCGTTTCCACGAATTCCGAACCTCTTCCGACGTCGTCCGCCTCCGAGACCCCACTGTTAGAGAAGGCGAGCGAAGAAGAAGGATCTTTCCAGCAGGCTCTGGCCGCGACACCTTCGCCGGACGACCAGTTCCAGGTTCCTTCCCTCCGCCATCCTGGCGGGCCGCGCGAGTTCTATTTCACGCGGGCGGCGTACACGGGTTACGGCTTCCGGAACTTTCGCAGCTGGAGCGTCGACTTCCCCAAGGCAGATCGACAGTTCTTGATCGGGGTGCGCCGGCTGACCAACCTGGACGCCTACGAGTACGAGAATCCCATCCAACTGACCGATCCCGGCATGGGACGCTATCCATTCCTTTATGCCGTCGAGGTGGGCTACATGGCCTTATCGGAGTCCGAGGTCCTAGGACTCAGGCGATACCTACTGGCGGGCGGATTCTTGGTTATCGACGACTTCTGGGGCAGCTACGAATGGGAGAATCTCGTCATGGAGTTTCAGAGGATTCTCCCCAGCCACCAGATCGTGGACATACCGCGCGACCATCCCGTGTTCACTTGCTTCTACAACGTGGAAGAGCTCCTGCAGGTACCGAACGTAGGGCAGGGAATCGCGGGAGGGCCCACCTGGGAGAAAGACGGATACAACCCGGAGCTTAGGGGAATCTTCGACGACCAGGGCCGTTTGATGGTCGTGATCAACTGGAACACCGACTTGGGCGACGCTTGGGAATGGGCTGAGAATCCTTACTACCCGCTCAGGTTCTCGACCTACGCGTATCAGATGGGTGTGAATTTCATCATCTACGGTATGAGCCATTGATGGCCTCTTTATTCGAGTCCGTCTTCGAATTCCTGTTCAAGTACCGACCGGTCGTATTCGAGAAGGGAAGCCTCACTCTCGCCGCCTCCTGGCCGTCCTATCTGGTGGCACTGTTGGTCGTCGTTGCCGCGGTGCCGACCGTACTGAGGTACCGGAGGGTCGGCGGAAAGAGCGGCGGCCGGGACCGCTTCATTCTAACCGCACTACGGGCCTCGGTTCTGGCCCTCATCTTGTTTTGCCTGTGCCGGCCTGCCCTCGTTCTCTCCACCGTCGTGCCACTCAAGAGCTTCGTAGGAATATTGCTCGACGACTCCTTGAGCCTACAGATCGCCGACAAGAATGACGTGCCGCGCGCCCAGTTCATCAACGAGACGTTCGGTCCGGAGGGGAGCCCGCTTCTCACCGGACTAGAAGAGAAGTTCAAGCTCCGCTTCTTCCGATTCTCCAGGGACGTCCAGCGCGTGGACGGGGTATCGGAGCTCACCTACTCCGGCGCTCAGACCCATATCGGCGACGCCTTGGAAAGAGCCTCCGATGAGCTTGCCGCAGTACCGCTGGCGGGATTGGTTCTGGTCAGCGACGGAGCCGACAACTCCCACGCGGTCCTCAGCGAAACACTGCTTGCCCTGAAAGCGCGCTCCCTCCCCGTCTATACGGTGGGACTCGGCCTCGATCGCTTTTCTCGGGACATCGAGCTCTCGCGAGTAGAAGCGCCCCGGACCGTTCTCAAAGGCTCTTCGTTGGTCGTCGACGTTGCCATATCGCAGCGGGGGTTCTCGGGAGCTCGGGTACGACTGGACGTCGAGGATTCGGGTCGAATCGTGAACTCTCGGGAAGTCGAGCTCTCTACCGAGGGCGATGTGTCCACTGTGAGGGTTGACTTCACCGCTTCCGATGCTGGCCCCCGCCTGTTCCGATTCCGAGTCCAGCCCCAGCCGGGCGAGATGGTCACCCAAAACAACCAGCAGGAGACCCTCATCCTCGTCGAGGATAGACGCGAGAAGATCCTCTACTTCGAGGGTGAGCCTCGGTTCGAGTTGAAGTTCATTCGAAGGGGCGTCGTGGAAGACGAAAACCTGCAAGTGGTCGTTCTGCAACGGACCGCGGAGAACAAGTTCCTCAGACTCGACGTGAGTGACGGTGAGGAATTGGCAGCCGGATTCCCCAAGACGCGCGAGGAGCTGTTTCGCTATCGAGGAATCATCTTGGGGAGCGTGGAGGCCAGCTTCTTCACCTATGACCAGCTGCGGATGATGGCCGACTTCGTCAGCCAGCGCGGAGGGGGGTTTCTGATGCTGGGGGGCCGTCGATCTTTTTCCGCCGGGGGCTACGCCGGCACTCCGGTGGCGGATGTTCTTCCCGTCACCCTTCAAGAGTTCGACGGTGAGGAGGGAGAGCCCTTTTTTGCGGAGGTTAAGGTCGAGCCGACTGCGCTGGGAAAGACGCATGCGGTAACCCAGTTTGCCGGCGGCGTGGAAGAAAGCGTGACGCGTTGGGAGCAGCTCCCCCCCCTGACCACGCTGAACCCCATCTACCAGATCAAGCCGGGAGCCACCACCTTGCTCACCGGCCAGAGTTCAGAATCGTCCGATCCTCAAGTGGTACTTGCCTTTCAGAGGTACGGGCGTGGTAAGTCGCTGGCATTCACCGTTCACGATTCCTGGCAATGGCAGATGCACGCCGATATGACTCTGGAAGACATGACCCACGAGACTCTTTGGCGCAAGCTGCTACGATGGTTGGTAAGCTACGTTCCCGATCCCGTCACGGTTACCACCGAGAAGGATCGCTATTCACCGCTGGAGCCTGTGACCCTTACCGCCGAAGTCGACGACGATACCTTCATCAAAGTGAATAACGCCGAAGTGGTGGCCGAGGTGAAGACCCCGTCCGGAGAGAGTATCGACCTCCCCATGGAATGGACGGTGGACACCGACGGGGAGTACCGGGCGAGCTTTCTTCCTCAGGAAAAGGGCTTGTACGAGATTCGGGTGGGAGCCCAGCGGGCAGGGACGGTCTTGGGGGAGGCGTCCTCCTATGTTTTGGCGACCGACCTCGACGATGAATATTTTGGGGCGGAGATGAATACCACGCTCTTGCAGCGAATCGCCGAAGATACCGGTGGGCGGTTCTATACCACGGATAACGTGGCCCAGCTTGCCGAGGACATGAGCTACGTAGAGGGCGGAACTTCGGTCCGCGAGGAGAGGGACCTGTGGGACATGCCGGCGCTCTTCCTTCTGGTGGTGGCGCTGGTGGCGACGGAGTGGGGTTATCGGAAAGCCCGGGGGCTGGCGTGAAGCCGGTGAGGTCGGTCCGGTTCACGCTTCTCTTTCTGTTGGCCCTGTCAGGGTCCGTCGAGGCTCAGTCTTTGGGTCGGACCTACCTGGTGGTGGTGCGTGGTTTGGGGGGGGAGTCCGGCTATCGCGACCAATTTCACGAGCAGGCGGTTGGCATGATCGACGCCTCCCAGGGCCGACTGGGGTTACCCGCCGAGAACATCTGGTACCTGGGCGAGGATCCGGAGCGAGATACCGAAAGGATCCGCGGCAAGTCCACCAAGGAAGGCATTGAAAAGGCCTTGGCGGAGGTCGGGCAGCGGGTGGAGCCGGGAGATCAGGTTGTCGTCATCCTCATCGGGCACGGCAGTTACGATTCTGGAGAGTCCAGGTTCAATCTTCCCGGTCCGGACGTCAGTGCCGATGAGTTCGCGCTCATGCTGGACAGGTTCGGCTCACAGCAGGTCGTCTTCGTGAATACCGCCAGCGCCAGTGGCGGGTTCATCGAGGCGCTATCCGGCAAGAACCGGATCGTGGTCACCGCCACCAAGTCAGGGATGGAAAGAAACGAGGCCCAATTCGGCAAGTTTTTCATCGAGGCGTTCGCCGGAGAAGGGGCCGACGTGGACAAAGACAAGCGGATCTCGGTCTGGGAGGCCTTCGAGTATGCGCGACTGAAAGTGGCCCATGCTTACGAGGAGAGCAATCAGCTACAGACCGAGCACGCCCTGTTGGACGACAACGGTGACCAACAAGGTGCTCACCGGCCCGGTGAGCCGGCGGGAGGAGAGGGTGGTTCCCTGGACGGGTCGGTGGCCAGGCTCGCCTTCCTGCAGGGTTCGGTTACCGGGGCTGGAGGGGCGGACGCCTCCCGCCCGACGCCAGACGATCCGGAGCTCGCGGCCCTCTACGGAGACAAGCGGGTGCTCGAGCAACGTATCGAAGCATTGAAGCAGCAAAAGGAAGGCATGTCGGACGAGCTCTATATGCAGGAGCTGGAGAGTCTCCTGGTGGAGCTGGCTCGAAAGAACCAAGCCATCGATGCCATGGAGGA
>DATDRI010000226.1:0-16489 GCA_035291825.1 Vicinamibacteria bacterium
GCAAACCATGGCACCTGCTCCGTAGCTGCCGCCGATGCCGAGCGCGAACTTCTTCACCGACGGCATGACCAGCACGCACTCCGCCTTGTGAAGCAGATCGGTCGGAATGGAGTCCGGCATGTCAAGGATTTCTTCCATGACTGTGCCACACTCTTGAAGTCTTTCTTGGAATTTATCGGCAGGGAACGCCGATGCCGCCAACAAGGCGAAGAGAGGGGGGACGGCGAGATTCCGCATGACGATCTCTCCTTGTTTTGAAGAGGATTCTTCGTTCTTGTTCAGTCTAGCCATCCGGGTCCTGCCCGCGCAAGTGACAGCGAGTCAGGGGAGGAAATCCGTGTAGCTCGTGGCTCCCGGCCCCTCGCGTTTCGGGGTGGGCGGGGTCGACCCCGGATCCTGGCGAGCCACCTCGCCCAGGACGTATCCCAAGACGGTACTGGACCAGAAGCTGGCGGGGAAGATTCCTACACAGAAGAGAAGGATCCCCAACTGAGAGAGAAGAGCGGCGGCCCAAAACGAGAGTAACGCCAGGCCGTAGTTGGCCAGATTCCGCCTGATGAAAAGCAAGTTCTCGCGGATTTCGAATGCCGCCGCGACCCGGTCCTGGATGACGAACCGGGTGAAAGCGGCAGGAAGGTAAACCAGCAGGGCAAGTCCCATCAAGCTGAAGAAAATGTAGCCGCCAATAAGCGTCAGGATAGCCATCATGCGGAACGCCGGGGGCGCGTCCTGGGATGACGAGGCGGCGCCTCCCACCGCCAGGCCGAGCAGAGTCAGCAGAACGACGAGAGGAAAAACGTGACTCAAGTAGACGGCGAGGGCTCGCGCGCCATCCACGAAGATGCCTCCCAGGTCGTCCCACTCGGGAAGCGGTTGCTTTTCGCCACGCGCCGCCCGGCGGGTTACGCCCACGACGTAGCCGGTAACGAAGAAGCTGCCGACGACGAAGATAGACAACATCGCAAAGAGACCGCCCAGGATGATCTTGGCCACCCATTTGGGATCTTCGAAGAAGAAGCGCAGCGCCTTGCCGAAGTCTAGGGGCGCTACCGCTGGGGTCGCCATGCAAGGGTGTATAGCAGCAAAGGAGATGGCTTTCAAAGAAGAGAATCGTTCGGAGTTCACTCGGTGGGGTGGCAATTTGAACCGGGAGGGATAAGAATCTAATCTAGGAAGATGATGAGCAAGACCAGCCAAAACCCTTTTGGAGCCCGGTCCACCTTCGACTCCGGCAATGGCGCCGCCACGATGTTTCGCCTCGACGCGCTGGAAAAAGACGGCCTGGGGACCATCTCGCGGTTCGCCTTTTCGGTGAAGGTGCTTCTGGAAGCCGTTCTCCGAAATTGTGACGGCAGGTTAGTGACGGAAGAAGATGTTTCGGCTCTGGCCGGCTGGCGAGCCCGCCGTCCTGGTGACCGTGAGGTGCCTTTTCAGCCAGCACGCGTGATCCTGCAAGACTTCACCGGAGTGCCGGCGGTGGTCGACTTGGCGGCCATGCGCTCGGCGGTGAAGCGGCTGGGCGGCAATCCCGGACGGATCAATCCAGCGGTGCCGGTGGATCTGGTCATTGACCACTCGGTGCAAGTGGATGTCTTCGGAACCCCGCTGGCTTATCAGAAAAACGCGGAGATCGAGTTCCAAAGGAACCGGGAGCGCTACGAGTTCCTGCGTTGGGGCCAGGAGGTCTTCGACAATTTTCGCGTTGTTCCCCCCGCCACGGGAATCGTGCATCAGGTCAACCTGGAGTACTTGGCCAAAGTAGTTGCCTGCCGCGAGCAGGGAGGAGAGCTCCGCGTGTTTCCGGACACTCTGGTGGGCACCGATTCTCACACCACCATGATCAATGGTCTCGGCGTGCTCGGTTGGGGGGTAGGAGGCATCGAGGCGGAGGCGGCGATGCTCGGTCAGCCGGTCTACATCCTCATGCCGAAGGTCGTGGGGTTCAAGCTGCGAGGAAAACTTCGCGAGGGTGTAACCGCGACCGATCTCGTTCTCACCGTAACCCAGAAGCTTCGAGAAAAGGGCGTGGTCGACAAGTTCGTGGAGTTCTATGGCGCCGGCCTCTCGCAAATGTCTCTTCCCGATCGGGCGACGGTGGCCAACATGTCGCCCGAATACGGCGCCACCATGGGTTTCTTTCCGGTCGATGGAGAAACACTCGACTACCTGCGCCGAACCGGACGCAGCGAGGAAGAAGTGTTGCGGGTCGAGCGCTACACGAAAGAGCAGGGACTTTTTCGTACCGACGAGACACCCGACCCGGAATATACCGACACCCTGGAGCTCGATCTGGGTAGCGTGGAGCCCAGCCTGGCCGGTCCTAAGCGTCCTCAGGATCGCGTCTCGCTGAGAAAAATGAAGAGCTCGTTCGAGAAATCTCTGACCGCTCCCCCCAAGGAGCGCGGATTCGGCTTATCGCCGGAGGAGACCTCGCGCACCGTGCCGGTGAGCTTCAATGGAACCCGGGAGTCGCTCGGTCATGGATCGGTGGTGATTGCGGCCATCACATCCTGCACGAACACATCCAACCCATCGGTCATGCTGGGAGCGGGTCTCCTGGCAAGAAAAGCCACCGAGCGGGGGCTGAAAGTTCCACCCTATGTCAAAACCAGCCTCGCTCCCGGCTCCAAGGTGGTCACCGAGTACCTGGACGCGGCAGGACTTACCGCGCCACTTCGAGAGCTTGGATTCCACCTGGTGGGATACGGGTGCACGACCTGTATCGGTAATAGCGGTCCACTCCCTCAGCCGGTAGCGGATTCCATTCAGGAGGGGCAGCTGGTGGCAGCGGCAGTTCTCTCCGGTAATCGGAACTTCGAAGGACGGATCCATCCCCTGGTCAAAGCGAATTACTTGGCGTCGCCGCCGCTGGTCGTCGCCTATGCGCTCGCCGGCACGGTCGACATCGATTTGACGCAAGAGCCACTCGGCAAAGACTCGAACGGAAAGCCGGTTTTCCTTCGTGACCTCTGGCCTTCCCAGGCGGAGATACTGGAGGTCGCGAACGACGCTATCAGACCGGAGATGTACCACAAGATCTACGGCAACGTCTGGGACGGGAATCCAGAATGGAACGCCGTTCAGGTCTCGGGCGGCGAGCTCTACGACTGGAGACCCGAGTCGACCTACATCCAGGAGCCGCCCTTCCTTCAGGATCTCTCCAAGGAGGTCAAGCCGCTCGGTGAGATCCGATCGGCGAGGGTCTTGGCATTACTCGGCGACTCCGTCACCACCGATCACATCTCTCCGGCGGGAACCATTCCCGAAGACAGCCCGGCCGGGCGGTACTTGATCGAGCACGGCGTTCACAAGAAAGACTTCAACTCCTATGGCTCCCGCCGGGGAAACGATCGGGTCATGGTTCGGGGAACTTTCGCCAATATCCGGATTAGGAATCAGTTGGTGCCCGGGGTGGAAGGGGGAGTCACTCTTCACCTGTCCAGTGAGGAACAAATGACCATCTTCGACGCCGCCATGCGCTACCGCGACGAAGGTGTTCTACTACTCGTCATCGCCGGGAAGGAGTACGGCTCGGGCTCCTCGCGGGACTGGGCGGCCAAGGGGACGCTGCTTCTCGGCGTGAAGGCCGTCATCGCTCAGAGCTACGAAAGGATTCACCGGAGCAATTTGATCGGTATGGGAGTCTTGCCGCTGGAGTTCTCGGATGGACAGAGCGCCGAATCGTTAGGCCTCACCGGTCGCGAGGTCTACGACGTCGAGAGCCTGGCCGCCGCCGCGGAACCCCACCCCGAGCTACAAGTCAAGGCGCGTCGACCCGATGGATCCGAGATCCGCTTCAAGGTCATCGCACGGCTGGACTCCCCCGTGGAGATTGATTACTACCGGAACGGTGGAATACTCCACACCGTGGTGAGAAACCTCATTGACTGAGGTCGGGAAGCTCAATCGTAGTCAAAGGGTCGCGGAGGCGGGGAGTCGTCCTTCTCCGCCTTCTTGAAAGCTTCCCTGAACTTCTTTTCTAGAATCTCTTTTCGGTTCTCGTGCTCCCGCACCGATTGGGCGAATCGGTCTTCCGCTTCCTGTCGCCGCTTCTTTTCCTCCGAGACCGCCTGCTCGAAACTCCTCGCCGGTCCTTCCGGTGGTTTCTCGTGTGCGAGGAGTGCCCCGGTGCTGCGGTCAATCGTGAGTTTCGTCTGACAACAGGGACATACAATCGTGAAATCTTCCGATCCCATCCCCCACCTCCCCGTTGGCCAGTCAGATATCCAAATGGGTGGAGCCCCGAAGCATCATAGGCGAGGGTCGGCCGGAGAGCAAAGCCGAGGAAGCTCTGGCGAGGAAGCTCTGGGGAGGGTGTTAGAAAGGGATGCGCGTTCCGGTGCCCCCGGCGATAGCGCGACCCGATGACTCCGCGCTCGGTCGGAGTCAAAGCCTTGGTACCCCGAGCTCTTCCAGGTTAGAATACCCCACCAAGTCCCAGTACAGGTGACCCGGGCGATGCTCTTGGTTCTCGACATCGGTAATACCAAGACCGCCATCGGTGTCTATCGGGACGACCATTGGGAGGCCGACTGGCGCATCACCACTCACCTCGACTATCTCACCGACGAGTACGCGACGCTTTTGAAATCGCTGTTGGCTGACGCCGATTTGGAGTTCGAGGACGTGAGCGGCGCGATCTTGAGTTGCGTGGTTCCACCTTTGATCACTGTGTTTCAGGAGCTAGCCGAGCGCCACCTCGGCAAGAAGGCATTGGTGGTGGGGCCGGAGTTGAAAACCGGCGTCGAGATTCTCATCGAGAACCCGGCCGAGGCGGGGGGAGACCGCATCGCCAATACCGCCGCCGTCCGCGAGCTCTATGGTGGGCCGGCGGTGGTTCTAGATATCGGGACCGCCACCACCTTCGACGTGATCTCGGCACGGGGCGAGTACCTAGGGGGTGCTATCGCTCCCGGGCTCGGCATCTCCGCGGACGCCTTGGTGCAACGAACCGCAAAGCTCCCCAAGGTTGAGCTGACTCCACCTGGAAACGTCATCGGACGCACGACCGTCACCGCCATGCAGTCGGGACTGGTCTTCGGCTACATCGGTCTGGTGAGGGAGCTGGTCACCCGGCTCAAGAAGGAGCTAGGGGGCCAGCCGAAAGTCATCGCCACCGGCGGCATGGCGGAAATGGTCTCCCAGTGGGTCGAGGACATCGACATCGTGAACCCCCGCCTGACTCTGGAAGGACTGCGGATTATCTATCAATTGAACAAGCCGGGAGGCCGCTGACTCAGGAAACCAAAGTCAGCGGTGGCGGCTGGGGAATGACTCCCGCTTCCACCCCGCGCTGGAAAAGGGTGGTGAGGGCACGCTGGCCACGGACCCCCATGTCCCGCGTGAGATCGCTCACGTACATTTTGACGAAACGGCGGCCCATGTTTCGATCCAGTCCGCGACCGAATTGAAGCGCGTAGTCGAGAGCCTCCTCTTCGTGTTGGTAGGCCCAATCGATGCTCGCTCGCAGCGCGGCATTGATCTCTCTTGCCAGATCCATTCCCAGGTCCGAACGGACGACGTCAAGGCCCAAGGGGAGGGGGAGTCCGGTCTCATCGCGCCATCGCTCGCCGAAGTCCTCCACCTTGAAGTAACCCTGAGAGGCGTAGGTGAGCTGCCCTTCGTGGATCAGGACACCAGCTTCCGCCTCACCGGAGGCGATCGTCTCGAAGATCCTGTCGAAGGGACGCACCACCGGGACGAACTCGCGGAGATAGATCCGGGTGAGGAGCGCGGCGGTCGTCTTCTCTCCTGGAATGGCGACCCGTTTACCTTCCAGGTCTTGTAGCGAGAGCCGCCTCCGAGAAACGAGAACGGGGCCGTATCCTTCCCCCATACTGGCCCCGGTAGAAAGCACCCAGTAGCGGTCCATCAGGAAAAGGTAGGCATGGGCCGAGATGGCGGTCACTTCCAGATCGCCGTTCAGCGCTCGGAGGTTCAGGCTCTCGATGTCTTCCAGAACGTGCTCGATGGCATAGTCGCGAATGCGCACCGCGCCCCGGGCCAGAGCGCAAAACATGAAGGCATCATCTGGGTCGGGGCTGTGTCCTATTTTCAAGATGGGCTGATTCAAGGATCTTTCTCCAAGTGTCCAATCGAGGAGCTTTCCACATAGCGCAGGATTATAGCTTTACCGGCGACTACTTCACAGTGAGTACTGGTACTTGGGAGGTGCGGACCACCCTTTCGCAAACGCTTCCCAGGAGAAGGTGATCGATGCCGGTGAGACCGCGTGTCCCCATGACGATGAGCTCGGCCCGCGTCTTCTCGGCGGTTTTCAGAATCTCCGCGGCGATGTCGCCTTCGGTGACGACGATCTCGGCCGGATGGTCTCCCAGCCATTTTTCGAGGTTTTCCCGAATCCGGCTGGGAAGCTCCGGGTCGACATCGAACAGCCTGGTGATCCCGCCCGCATAGAAAGAGGGGTGGATGGGGCTGGCGACGACGTGGACTACCGTGAGGGAGCCTTTTTCGGAAACCATGGCCGAGGCCGTCTCTAGTGCACGGCGGGAGAAATCGGTGAAGTCAACGGGCACCAAGAGGCGCTTCACACCATCCGATTCCCCGACGATAGTAGCGTCTTTCCGAACCGTCATCACATTGATGGGCGCATAGCGAACAACCTTCTCGGCGACGCTTCCCAGAACGAGCTTTCCTACGCCGGTTCGCCCGTGAGTGCCCATCACGATGAGATCGGGCTTGACCCTCTCGACCTCTGCCAAGATCGCTTCCAACGGCGAAAGGCTACGAGCGGTCGAGATCTCGACATCCAGTCCGCGTTCCGCCAAATCCCCGGACTTCGCCTGGAGGAGCTTGCGGGCCTCCTGATCGACGTGCTCGGCGTAATCCTTCAGTACCGTTTGCAGGTGTCTCGGATCTGCGGCCTGAAGCAACACGGCATGAAAGATATGGAGCTTAGCTTTGCTGGCAAGGGCCAAAGCCACGGCCTGGCGAAGGGCGTGTTCGGCATTCTCCGAGAAGTCGGTGGGTAATAGAATTTTTCGTAGTTTCATGGCTCAAACACCTCGAGCGGATTCGATGATAACCGTTTCCGTAGGGGATCGCATTTCGTAAATTCGCCCTCGCCACTGGATGCGACGAGAAAGGGCAGAGGTAAGAAAGCCGTATACGGTCAGAAAACTGGCCAGGGGGGCGAGAAAAGCATAGGACCCGTCGTAGCGGCGCAATCGGTCACTCCATTGGGGTAGGAAGAGCCGCACCGCCCGGGCTCGGATCGCTCCGCTTACCCAACTGAGGAGGAGCACGATGCTCAGCAGGGACGCCAGCCCCATGTCCCCCAAAACAGCGGCCCAGCTTCCGAGAATCAAGAACAAAACGAAGGCGACCTGGCTACCCCCGCCTATGCGCCATAGATTCGGCCAATACACCCGGGTGATGGCCATCTGCCGCCCGCACCAGCGGAAAAGCTCGCCGAAAGCCACGCTTCCCCGGGAGAGTACGATGGAGCGGGGGACAAACTCCACGCGGTAGCCGGACTTGCGCACCGCATGGGTCAGCGCATAGTCGTCGGAGAGGGCTCCTTGCCAGGCTTGCTCCACTTTGGCCTGTTGAAAGATCTCCCTACGGATGGCCATCGCTCCCCCCCAGGCGAAGTTTCGATCGTGCTCGCCGAGAAGCGTCAGGACGCCGGCGTTCCAGGCGGAGCGTAGGAGAGAGGCAAGGCAACCCGGCTCGGGAAGATAGAAACGATAGCTGGAGGCGACTCCGACCTTCGGCTGCTGAAGCCCCGATACCAGGTGCGCTAGCCAGTGGCTATCGGTTCGCCCGTCCGAGTCGGCGAAGGCGAAGACCTGGGCGTCTCGGATCTGGCGGAGGCCGGCGAGCAGATTGTGGACTTTTTGACCTCGTCCATGGGCAGGGCCGGCAACGACCATCTCCGCCGGCCCCCTCTCGGTCTCCAGAACGCGCCGGATGACGGGGACGGCTGAGTCGGACTCGTTCTCGACGATGAAGAACAGGTGGAGCGGCTGGTAGTCCTGGCTGGCCAGCGATCGAAGATTCTCTTCCAGGCCTTCTTCTTCGCCGCAGCAGGGAATGAGGAGCGCGACGGAAGGACGGTAAGCGCTCGGCGGGTCATCCCCAGGCGCGTGCTTCGCAAAGCGAAGGTAACGAATGCTGGAGCGCAGAGAATAGAGGCCGACCCCGAGATTGACGGCCCCCAGTAGGTAGAGAGCGGTCGTGCTCACAGCAAGGGGGGGCGACCCAGCCTCCGCCGGATCGCACTGGCTTGCCTGCTCGCCAGGGTCATAATCGTGATTTGAGGATTGATGCCGACCGAGGTGGGGAAGGCGCTCGCGTCGGCAACGAAGAGATTGGGAACGTCGTGAGATTCACCATAACCGTCGATCGGACCCTGCCTGGGATCGGCATGCATGCGGCAGGATGCTTGGGGATGAGCAGAGAACAGGGCCATCTCGTTGGGGCGAAGGGAAAGCTCCTCGAGCCGAGCGATCTCTTCCCGCCCCCGAAGAACGAGGGGTTGGGAGAGGAGGGTGGTAACGAGGGTCGCTCCCGCGGCGAAGAAGATCCGGGCGGACTCCTGGAGCCCGCGGCGGATCAAGTGCCTTTCGCGCTCCCCCAGATGGTAGTCGATGACCGGTCGGCCGCCTTCTCCCAAGCTCACCGTGCCCCTGCCATCGTCTTGGATCATGGCGTACATGCCGGACAAGTGCCGATAGTCCCGCATCATGGAGAGATGCTCCTCGCCGAAGGAAGGACAAATGCTGGCGAACAGAGCGGGCAGGGCGAAGATACCTTCGAGGATGAAACCGTCCGAGCCGTCCTCGAGCGTTTCGAACTGGTTGCAATAGGCCGACTGAGGAATGCCGACGAAACCGTCGATCAGCCGGTCGAATCTCGCAAAGGATGCGGCCAGCGGATGGAGCGCCAGACCGCGCCCCACTTGGCCCGACCCGTTCGCCAGACGGTTCAAGAGAAGAAGAGCAGGAGTGTGGATGGCCCCCGCCGCAAGAACGACCAGCGGGGCCCGGAGGGTGAACCAGGCTCGGGGCTGGCCCGAACCTTCATCCAATACCGAGCCGGCCACTCCCGCCAATCTGCCGCCCTCGGTGAGGATCTCTTCGACTCGGCAGCGGGTGAACAAACGACATCCTGCATCCAGCGCTCGAGGCACGTAGTTCATGTCGACGCTTTGATGACGCTCGTACGGGCAGCCCAGCATGCAGTAGCCACAACCCACGCAGTCCTTTCGGTTGTGAGAGAAGGTGCCGGCTCGGTATCCCAGCCTTTCACAACCCTCCAACAGGATGCGGTTGTTCTCGTTCACCTCGGCCGAAACAATGGGCACCACTCCCAGCGTCGCCTCCACCCGCTCGAAGTAGGGCCGAAGGGAATCGGCGCTCAGGGCCTCTAGACCGAACTCCGCCTGCCACCTGGTGAGCACTCGTTCGGGAGTCCGAAAGCAGATGCAGTTATTGATGACGGTACTTCCTCCCACCGCGCGGCCCTGGAGGACGTTGATGGACAGATCCCGGGTGGCCTGCGCCGCTTGGTCTCGGTAGAGACGGCGGTACATGTCCCTCTCCCGCTGGTTGAAGTCCGAATAACGCAGGTAACCACCCTCTTCCAGGAGGGCGACATCGATGCCCGCCTCGGCAAGCTCCTTCGCCGAGACGGCGCCCCCCGCTCCCGAACCCACCACCGCCACTTCCGCCTCCCACCGCATCAAACCCCGGACCTCAGAGGTATCCACGACGTTGGGATGGAGTCTCATGATAGAAGCCAGGGTCCCGGAAAACCGATGGCCGCCCAGCTTGCCTCTTGCGCGTAGTAGGTGCTCATGGCCACACGCTTGATCGCTACGAAGCCCGTTCTGCGGAAACCGATACGGCTGGTTGCCCAGCCGCGGATAACCTGGTCCTGGTCTTGGGGGGCGAGTCGAGTAAAGCGTCTCGGCTTGGCCTGGAAGAGCAGGGGACTCCATTCGAAAACCGCCAAGAGGCTTCGGAAATCGGACGTGGCATGAGGGCCGAGCTCCCTCAGGAGGCGCTCGATTGTTCCGGCGACATCCAACTCGATGGCCGCAGGGGCACCGGCACCCCCGGGAAGGAGCCGATTACAGATTGCCCTGAGGATCTGGCGCTCCGAGTCCGAGAAGGGGCCGCCTTCATCTCTTACCTCGCCGGCCCGGCAACCGGGCAGCACGCTCCCCAGCGCCAGGAGCAGCGCCCCCGCACCCCGGCGGAGAAATTCCCTGCGCCCGAAGCTCTCACGGAGCACGACATCCGGGCTAACGGCCATGAGGCAATCCTATGGAGTCGTCTGAGGAGGGGTCAAGCTTTGATAGAGCGTATAAGAGGCCGCCGGCTCGTCGACCTCTCGCGACACGTCGGAACCGATGCCCATCTTGACAACACGTTGCCGCGGAAGCTATAGTCACTGCGACTATCCAACCTTTCGAATCTTGCTTACTACACCGGGAGACCCCGCGCATTCTGTTCGGCGTGCCTTGCGCTGGGAGTAACATGGTTTCTCTTCGAGACCCGTCAAAGCCGCGAGGGGGGGCATGAAGCTCAGGGTGCTCGGTTGTTCCGGTGGAAGCGTCAAAGGGCACCACTTGTCCAGTTTCCTACTGAACGACAGCATCGCGCTGGACGCCGGCGCACTGACTCAAACCCTCACCCTGGAGGAGCAGACTCGAATACGGCACGTGATCGTGAGTCACTCGCATCTGGATCACAATTGCGCCTTGGCTTTCTTTGCCGACAACGTTTATGGACGCATCGAGGAGCCGGCGGTGGTCTATGGCACACGCCCCGTGATGGCTAGCTTGCGCCAGCACATGTTCAACGACGTTCTCTGGCCGGATTTCAGCCGCTTGCCCAACAACCAGTCGCCCACCATTCGATTTCAGGAGATCCAGGAGGAGCGGTCCTTCGTGATCGACAAGCTCACCTTTACTGCCCTGGCCGTGAATCACATTACTCCCACTGTCGGCTTTCTCATCGAGGACGCCAAGAGCTCCATCATTTATACGAGCGACACCGGTCCCACCGACCGCATATGGGAGGTGGCCAATACGAAGAAGAATCTCAGGGCGATCATTGCCGAGGCCTCCTTCCCCAACGAGGAGGAAGATAGAGCGGAGGTGAGCGGCCACTTGACGCCCGAGCTCTTGAAGAAGGACCTTCTCAAATTCAAGCGTCGTATTCGAATCTTGATTACGCATGTCAAGCCGAGTCATCGGGCTCGGATCGCCCGCCAGCTCCGCTCCCTCGGTGGGCGGATCGAGCTCCTTCAGCAGGGTAGGTCCTACCGTTTCTAGCCGAAGTGTGGGCTCCCTCGACGGTACTTGTCTCTCAGACGGGGCCGCGCAAGAAGCGGCGGACGGAAAGCGTACTGCCGAACAAACCCACCACCATCCCCCCCAGGACGATGACCGCCCAAGCCTGGGGAGAGAGAAACTCGAGCCAGTCTGTTCCCTGCACGAGTCGCGAAGAGGACAGGATCTCTCGAAGCAGGAGCTGATGCGCCAAATAGAGAAGCCCCAGCGCCAACCCTCCCCCTAGGCCGCCCTGGAGCATGCCCTCCACCAGGAACGGTCCACGAATATAGGTGTTCGTCGCCCCGACCAGACGCATGATTCCAATCTCGTCTTGCCGGCCGTAGACGGTCAGCTTGACCACGTTGAAGATGGTGAAGACCGCGGCGACGATCATCGCCCCCCCAATGAAAAAACCCACGATGCGCACCATCTCGATGATCGCCGTCAAGCGTTCGATCCAGAGCAGATCGTAGTCCACTCCCTCGATCCCCGGCCCGCCCTTCAGTCTGTCGGCGAAGCGGTGTACCTGCTCGGGAGCGCGGTGGCCTTCCGAGATCAGTATTTCGAAGGATGCGGGGAGCGGATTGGACTCCAGCATGGCGGGTAGACCCTCGAGCTCGGGAAAGTAGGAGCGAAATCGCTCGACGGCCTGTTCTTTGGTTACAAACTCGAAGGAGTCTACCTCGTCCAGCGAGCGCAGGAGCGCTTCCAGTTTCTCCTTGTCCGCTGTTTCCGCATCGTCGGCCAGGTAAGCGGTTACCTGCACCTTGTCCGACCAGCCGGCGAGCAGGATGTTGAGGTTCTCGGAGAGACTGGCGAAGATTCCGAGAATGACCAGGGAGATGGCGATGGTGCCGATGGAGACCAGGTTGACGAGCCGATTACGCCACAGCTCGGCAAAGGCTTCTTCAAAGCAATAGCCGATTGCGTGAAGAAGTTGCATCGGGTCCCCTCATTATACTCCACCCACCCGCGGTTCGGACTAACTACGATTGCCGGAAGGAGCGGAGAATCGAGTCGCCCTGGAACTGGTGGCCGCCCGGGTCAAGGCGTTCCTGGCAGGTTAAGGACCTTCCGTCACCCTACCGTTCTCCAGATAGATGACGCGCTTGCCCATGCGAGTGATGAGCTCTCGATCGTGGGTGGCCACCAACACGGTAGTTCCGCGGTTATTGATCTCCTTGAAGAGTGTCATGATCTCGTAGGCAAGCTCGGGATCGAGGTTGCCGGTGGGCTCGTCGGCGAGCAACAGAACCGGTTCATTGATGAGTGAGCGGGCAATGGCTACTCGCTGTTGCTCGCCGCCGGAGAGTTGAAGGGGGTAGGCGTTCATCTTGAAATGGAGGCCCACCTGCTTGAGGATGTGGAAGGCGCGGCGTTTCCTTTCCGTCTTGGGGACCGCCATCACTCTCAGCACAAACGCCACGTTCTCGAACACGGTCTTGCGCTTCAGCAGCTTGAAGTCTTGGAACACCACCCCGATGCTTCGACGCAGAAACGGAATCTTGGACTCCGGAATCGCAGATACGTTGCGGCCGTTCACCAGAATCTGACCCTGAGTAGGCGATTCCTCCCTGAAGATGAGCTTCAGGAACGTCGTTTTTCCGGCACCGCTGGGCCCGGTAAGGAAGACGAACTCACCCTTGCCGATCTTGATGGTGACATCACTGAGAGCAGGGGACTCTCGGCTGTATTGTTTGTAGACGTGGTAGGTTTGGATCATGCCTGCGGTTCGAACGACACTACTTCAGCAGTTCCTTGAGGACTTCGCCTACCAGGCTTGGGCTCGCCTTACCGCCCGTCGCTTTCATGACCTGTCCCACCAACCAGCCAAGGACCTTGTCCTTCCCTTTCCGATACTGATCGACCTGAGTCGGGTTTTCCTCGAGCACCTGGCCTGACACTTTCTCGATCGCTGCACGATCGGTGATCTGGATCAAACCTTCCTTTTCTATCAGCTCACGCGGCGACTCGCCGGTCGAGTACATCTTTTCGAAGAGATCCTTCCCGATCTTTCCGCTGATGGTACCGTCGTCGATCAGTCGGATCATGCCCCCCAAGGCCTCGGCGCTCACCCGGGTAGCGTCGACCGCCGTCCCTGTCTCCTTCACCTTGCGAAGCGACTCCGACATGATCCAGTTGCTCGCTGCCTTGGCGTTTCCTGACGCGGCGGCGGCCGCCTCGAAGTAGTCCGCCAGCGAGCGGGATGCGGTGAGGACGCCGGCGTCGTAAAAGGGGATTCCGTACTGTTCGACGAAGCGCTTCCTCTTGGCTTCCGGAAGTTCGGGGAGGCCGGCGCGGAGCCGCTCCATCCACGGGCGACTCACCCGCAGGATGGGAAGATCGGGCTCCGGGAAGTAGCGGTAGTCGTGAGCCTCCTCCTTGCTACGCATCGGCTCCGTGCGGCCGGAAGAGGTGTCGTACAGTCTGGTCTCCTGAATCAGCGCTTCGCCGGCACCGAGCCCATCCACCTGTCGTTCGATTTCGTATACGAGGGCGCGAGCCACGAAACGAAACGAGTTCAGGTTCTTGATCTCGACTTTGGTTCCCAGCTGTTGCTCGCCGTGGCGGCGGACCGACACATTGACATCACAGCGAAGGTTGCCTTCTTCCATGTTGGCGTCGGAGACCTGGGCGTACTCCAGAATCGTTTTGATGCCTTGCCCGTAGGCGACCGCCTGTTCGGGGCTGCGGAGATCGGGTTCACTGACGATCTCGATGAGCGGGACCCCGCTACGATTGTAGTCCACGCCGCTCTCGGTCTCCGAGCCCTGGAAGCCTTCGTGGAGAAGCTTACCGGCGTCTTCTTCGAGATGAATCCGGGCGATCCGAACGGTCTCGGTCTCGATACGGAGCTTGCCATGGGCGGCCAAAGGACGATCGTACTGGGAGATCTGATAGCCCTTGGGCAGATCGGGATAGAAGTAATTCTTCCTGGCGAACACCGATTCTTGGTTGACTCGACAGTCGACCGCCAACCCCATGGAGATGGCTAGCTCCACCGCCCTTCGGTTCAGGACGGGAAGCGCGCCGGGCAGTCCGAGACACACCGGACAGACGTGAGTGTTGGGGGGATCTCCAAACCGAGTCAGGCACCCGCAGAAGAGTTTCGTCTTGGTGAGTAGCTGAGCGTGGATCTCGAGTCCGATAACGACTTCGTAGTCTTCCCTCATAGATGGGCGGGCGCGGCGGGTGTGCCGTGCAGGGCGGGCCAGCCGGTGCGGTGGTCAGGCATACAGTTGGTCGATGATATCCTTGTAACGCTCTTCGATGATGTTTCTCTTCACCTTCAGAGTGGGGGTGAGCTCGCCCCCTTCCAGGGTAAAGGCCTTGGGGAGCAGAGTCACTTTCTTGATCCTCTCGAACTGCGCCAGGTTCGAGGTCATTCCCTCCACCTGCTGTTGCATGAAGTCAATGACTCTCGGATCGCGAACCAATTCTTGTCTGTTAAATGAGGGAATGCCCTGGGAGCGCGTCCATTCCTCGAGGCGCTCGAAGTCGGGAACGATGAGGGCGGCGGGGAAACGGCGGCGGTTGCCAATGAGAACGATCTCGGCAATGTAGGGGTTCGTCTTCAACTGATTCTCGATCGGTTGAGGGGCTATCTTCTTCCCCCCGGCGGTGACGATCAGATCCTTCTTGCGATCGGTGATGGTGAGGAAACCCTCGGAGTCTAGGAAGCCGACGTCTCCGGTGTGGAGCCACCCCTCAGCGTCGATGACCTCTCGGGTAGCCGCTTCGTCCTTGTAGTAGCCCTTCATGATATTGGGGCCCCGTGCCAGGATCTCCCCGTCGGGAGCGATCCTCACTTCCACGCCCGGAACGAGAGGGCCGACGGTGCCGAACTTGATCCGACCCGGACGGTTGACCGCAATGACGGGAGAGGTCTCGGTGAGACCGTAACCCTCCAGAATCGTGATCCCCGCCGCCCAGAAGAACTCCGCAATCTCGCGGGACAAGGGGGCACCGCCGGAGATGAAAAACCTCAGACGACCCCCCACCCGCCGCTGGAGCTTTTTGAACGCCAGGGCGGTTGCGGCCTTGTACTTGAGCTCGAGAGGAAGCGGCGCCTTCTTGGAGGCGAGTCGGTAACGACCGTGCTCGCGGCCCACCGATACGGCCCACCAGAAGATTCTCCTGCGAAGTGCGCTGGATTGGGAGACCGTCTCGAGAACCCGCGCATGCATCTTTTCGTAGAACCGGGGTACGAACGTCATGACGGTGGGCCGGATTTCCGCCATGTTGTCCACCACTTTCTCCGCGCTCTCGGCGATGGCGACACTGGTACCGGCATGGGGATAGAGATAATGGGCGACCATGCGTTCAAAGACGTGGCTGTAAGGAAGGACGGAAAGCGCCACGTCCTCATTCGTGATCGGTAGCACTTGGTGGGAGGCCGCGACGTTGGAAGCGAAGTTCCGGTGGGTGATCATCACCCCCTTGGGATCACCTGTCGTGCCAGAGGTATAAATGATGCTGGCCAAGTCGTCAGAGCGCACTTCGGAGGCCAGACGGCGATGGAGCTCCGGCTCGTCAGCAGCCTTTCTTGCTCCTCGGGCCAAGACCTCGTCGAGCGACAAGCTTTCCAGCCCGCTATCGCCGGGCGCATCGATCCGGATCACCTGTTCCACCGCACGCAGTTCGCTCCGCACCTCGGCAACTTTGGCCTGTTGCAACGCGGAGGAGGCGATGACCACCTTCGACTCCGAGTTGCGGATGACGTAGGAGACCTGGGGAGCGGTCAGAGTGGAGTAAATGGGAACGTTGGCCGCCCCGATGATGTGCAAACCCTTGTCGATGATGAACCACTCCGGACGGTTCTCCGATAGGAGAACGACCCGATCTCCCCGCCTCACGCCGAGCTCATGGAGCCCCAAAGCGAGATCGCGAGTTCGTTCCAGCATTTGCTTCCAGGACACCGACTGCCAGGTTCCCCCCGACTTGTATCGAAGGACGTCGGGCCGGCGGTAGGTTTCCATGGCGGCGAAGAAAAGCTCGTTGAGCGTTTCGAATTCCATGACTGACTTCTCGATGGTGTTCCGCAGGTCGTACTGAAGAAGCATGTTAGTCGCGCTCTGTGACGGTGTCAAAAGATCGACCTGCGTTGATCCAGGGCCCAGCCGGGCCTATAATCTCGCGTGTCCTCACAGGAAGGGTTCATCGGCTTGGGCTCGAACCTCGGCG
>DATDRI010000227.1:0-1893 GCA_035291825.1 Vicinamibacteria bacterium
GCGCGCGGCCGCTGCCGCGGAATGCAGTTTCGCGTCTTAGGCTTATAACGGACATATGAACGCTCATTTGAAGAAAGTAGTAGTAGACTAAAGCCGAAAAAGGAGAACTCGTCTCGTGTCGTTGCCACCTTCTGAAAGCCAGCGCTTCGGGCGTCCGTGGCGGACCTGGCTCTTCGGAAGGCCACTCCCCACCGCCGACGCTCCCCATCAGGCCATCGGCAAGGGCGTAGGCCTTGCGGTGTTTGCCTCCGATGCGCTCTCCTCGACCGCCTATGCGACCGAGCAAATGCTGGTGATCCTGGCGATAGCGGGAACGGCTGCTTTTTCTCTCGCCTTCCCCATCTCGGGGGCGATCGTGTTACTGCTCTTCATCGTGACAATCTCCTATCGGCAAACGATCCACGCTTATCCCGGCGGGGGCGGTGCCTACATCGTGGCCCGCGAGAATCTCGGAGAGCGACCCGCGCAGATCGCTGGAGCGGCTCTTCTTTCCGATTACGTGCTCACCGTCAGTGTCTCGGTCTCCTCGGGAGCGGCTCAGCTCGCTTCGGCATTTCCCTCGTTGCACCAGTACCGCGTGCTCATTGCCGTCGCTTTGGTCCTCCTGGTCATGACCATCAACCTCCGCGGCGTAAGAGAGTCGGGGACGATCTTTGCCGTTCCCACCTACGGTTTCATCGCCCTGATGTTCACGACTTTGGGCGTGGCCTTCTTCCGCTGGCAATCGGGGAGCTTGGGGAGAGTCGTGGACCCTCCACCCCTAGAGATCTCGCCCTTGCTTCCGGCGGTGACCGCCTTTCTCGTGCTTCACGCTTTCTCGAGCGGCACCACCGCGCTCACCGGCATTGAGGCCGTCTCGAACGGTGTGACGGCGTTCAAGGAGCCGCGAAGCCGCAATGCGGGCATGATCCTCCTCTGGATGGCCGTCCTACTCAGCACGATGTTTCTCGGGCTCACTTTCCTCGCCGGCGACATCGGGGCCATTCCCTCGGAGGAGGAGACCGTGATCTCGCAGATCACTCGAACCGCCTATGGGGAAAAGGGTGGGCTCTATCTGGCTACCATGGCCTTCACCACCCTTATCCTTACGCTGGCCGCCAATACCGCTTACGCCGGCTTTCCCCGCCTGGCGGCGCTCTTGGCGGCGGACGGTTTTCTTCCGCGGCAGCTCACCTATCGCGGCAGCCGGTTGGTCTTCTCTCGAGGGATCGCGTTGTTGGCTTTCAGTTCCTGTGCCCTCATCGTGCTTTTCGACGCCAGCGTCACCAGCCTCATCCCCCTCTACTGCATCGGCGTCTTCGTTTCCTTCACCCTTTCGCAGGCCGGCATGACGCGCCGATGGTTTCGAATCAGACGACGTCAAAACCCTTCCCATCCGATTGAACACGGGTGGATATGGAAGATGATCCTGAACGGCTTCGGGGCCCTCCTTACCGCGGTGGTGACCATGGTTTTTGCGGTCACCAAGTTCGGGGAGGGTGCCTGGATGGTCATCCTCGTCCTTCCCGCTCTGGTGGCGCTTTTCACCGGCATCCGGCGTCACTACCGTGAAACGGCGGCGCGGCTATCCTTGAAAGACTACGGCCCCCCGCCCAGAACCACTAGGAATCGGGTAATCGTGCCGGTGAGCGACGTCCATCGGGGCACTCTCGAGGCGCTCCGCTACGCGCGCTCTCTTTCGAGCGACGTGACCGCGGTTCACGTCTCCATGGATCCGGCGCAGGCCGAAGAGGTCCAAAGGAAGTGGGGGCTCTGGGGCGACGGGGTGCGTCTCGTCATCCTCGATTCCCCCTACCGACTCTTGCTGGAGCCTCTGCTCGATTACATCTCCGCCATCGCCGACATGCGCCAGCCGGACGAGACGTTGACCATCGTGGTGCCGCAGTTCGTGCC
>DATDRI010000228.1:0-5214 GCA_035291825.1 Vicinamibacteria bacterium
CGACGTAGAGAAAAAGGAAGCAGTAGAGGGCCGCAAGCTCCCCCCGATTCTGGATGGGGAAGAAGCCCTGGGGAGCGTGGGCCATGAAGTAGGCCACCGCCATCTCACCGCTCGCCAGGAAGGCGGCCCAACTGGCGAAGAGCCCGACGGCGACCAGGAGCCCTCCAAAGAACTCGATGACGCCCGCGAGCCCCATCAGCGAAAACAGGGCGGCCGTGCCGCCCGACTCTCCGAACCCGCCGAGGAGGCCGAAGAGTTTTTGCGCGCCGTGCTGCGCGAAGAGTAATCCGGCGACGATGCGCAAGAGCGCGAAAGCCTGCGGTGAGAACTTTCCGAGGTACCGATTCATGATCGCCCCTCCCCTCTCAATATAGCAATCAAGGTGCGTTCGGAAATGAATCCGTCAATGACGACGTTTTCCTTATACCCGATCGACGGCCGCACGTCCAATGCGCAACACCCGAAGGTGAGATGCACGTTGCGGTTCGTTGCACCACGTAGCCGAGAGGTCGCTCGGTCCTGGTTCGCACCATTTCATGCTGGCCCCCGCATCAGGATGACCTCTCGAATCGGATGCTACGCCATGTCGAGCTCGAGCCCCATGCCCGCGAGCCGATCGAGGACGTTCTCCGCGGACCGACAACGAACGCACAGGGTTGCCGGCGATGCCGTTACAGGTTCCGACGACGAACTGAGGCGCGACTAATCCATTTCGTTGAGTCGTTGCATCAAGGTGGCGAAACGGGGATGCTCCCTCACCGGATCGAGGTCAGGATCGTTCTCGATCCACTCCCTTTGCCCCATCCCAGAAGTAATGGATTGTTCGAGGCAGTCGATCGCTCGTTCGACTTCCCCCAACTGGGAGTAGACGCAGGCAACGTTGTAAAGGACAGATGGGTTGTCCGGATCAACAATGGCCGCCCGGCCCGCCCATTTCGCAGCTTCTTCGCTTTCGCCGAGATGCGCAAAGCATACGGCTCCTAGGTTGATGGCTCGGCTGTCGTCCGGGTTGAGCTCCAGGTGTTTCTTGACGACCTCTAGCGCTTGGCGGTAGGCGGCTTCGCTTTGAGCCCGACGTCCTAGACCATGGAGCGTTTGGGCATAGAGAGAGGGCGCGTCGTAGTTCTCCGGGTTGATCTCGCAGGCACGACGGAAGTGCTCCGCAGCCTCCTCCGGCTTGCCCTGTCCGACGAGGGATCGCGCGTACAGGTAGTGCGCTTCGAAGTTTCGTGGGTCGAGACGAAGCGCGGTCTCGAACTCCACTCTCGCCTCGTCGAACTCCCGGCGTAGAGAGACCGCAAGGCCACGGGAGGCGTGGGCCTCGGCCGAGCCTGGATCGATCTCCACGGCTTTGCGGCTGGCGGCGTCGGCCTCCTTCAGGTTCTCGGTGCGGGAGTCGAAATACATGTAGAGAAGGGAGCAGCAGTCGGCAACACCAGCGTAAGCGCGCGCATACTGTGGATCGATGACGATGGCGCGGGCGAACATTTGCCGAGCGAACTCGAACCCCTGCTGGCGGAACTGATAGAAGAACTTCCGTCCCTTGAGATAGTAGTCATAGGCCTGAACGTCCACCTTGGCCGCCTTCTCGATGACCGCCTTGCCGGTGGGGCCCAAAGTCACCTTGAGTGCTTGGACGATGCTTTGAGCGATGTCGTCCTGGATTGCGAAAATGTCTTCCAGGTTCCGGTCGTAGCGCTCCGACCAGATGTGATAGCCATCGGCCACGTCGGTGAGCTGAGCGGTGACACGCAGGCGGTTCCCGGCCTTCCGGACACTTCCGCCGAGCACCGAACCGACATTGAGACGCCGTCCGATCTCACCCGTGTCGGACACCGTTCCCTTGATTTGGAAAGCGGAGGTACGCGAAGCGACGCGGAGGCCTTCGATTTTGACCAGTGCGTTGATGAGCTCCTCGGCAAGGCCTTCACAAAAATAATCTTGGTCTTTCTCAGGGCTGAGGTCGGCGAAGGGGAGCACCGCGATGGAGGGCGCGCTCTTACCCGCGGTCGTCTCCATTTCATTCTCCAAACGTTTCAGGCCCTGATAGAGCTCTCGAGCCGTCGGGTAGCGACGGCCGGATTCTTTCGCAAGGCATCGGGTGATGATGCCTCCCAAACTCGTCGGAAGCGCGGCACTCACGTCGTTGACCGGTCTTGGCGAGTCGCGCAGGATGGAAGAAACGAGCTCGGCCGGAGTCTGCCCCTGAAAGGGCCGCTTTCCGGTTGCCATCTCGTAGAGGATGATTCCCACCGAAAAGATATCGGTTGTGTGGTCGAGCGCCTTGCCCTGCACTTGCTCGGGCGACATGTAGGGGACGGTGCCTATCACGACGCCTTCTCGGGTCAACGTCGCCATGTCCGGAATGTCGTCTCCCGGAGCGACGACCTGCTGCTTGGCCAAACCGAAGTCGAGAATCTTCACCCGGCCGTCTACGGTCACCATGATGTTGGCGGGTTTGAGGTCGCGGTGAGTGATGCCCTTCTCGTGCGCCGAGCTCAAGGCGTCGGCCAGCGCCAACGCGATACTCAGGAATTCCTTGATCGGCAACCCGGCTGGAGAGATGACGCGATCCAGGCTCTTGCCGTTCACCAATTCCATGGTGATGAACGGGCCGTGTTCCGACTCCTCAACCGAGTAGATGGTGACGATGTTGGGGTGGTTCAGCGCGGCAACCGCCCTGGCCTCCCGCTGGAAGCGCTCGAGTCTCTCCGGGTCGGAAGCCATCTGGGCAGGGAGCATCTTGAGAGCGACTTTGCGATTGAGGCTCGTATCCTCGGCGAGATAGACGGTTCCCATACCGCCTTCACCGAGCTTGTCGAGGACTTTGTAGTGGGAGAGTGTCTGACCGATCATCGGCCTATCCTACCCCCCAAGCAAGGAATAGGGGACTTACGCCCGCACCGCGCAGCGCATTCTATCGAAGTCGGCCGGCGGTTCTCAACCGTGGTTGGCTTGGTGGCCGCTATAGATAGACCACTTTCAGGGCGCGGAAAAGAAGAGCATACTTCTAACGAGCAGCAGCTGGCGATCCTTCAGCCCGATCGAGGCTTCGATACGCATCGCGTCGAGCTTCCACCCGAATGGACGGCAAACCTCGGCGACACCTTCGCGATTCTGCAACTGGACACCCAGACCTGGAGGCCGAGCAATTGGATTCCCGACGCCACCGATATCCGCGATCTGGGAGTGAGGATCGATTGGATCGAGGTCCGGTGAGCCGCGGCGACGAATGTGGTTATTAGGACTCGCGAACTGCGTGATGGCGGCAATCGCCAGCGACATAGACCTTGGGATTGACGAGGTTCAGAAACACTCCCCGGGAGTCTTCCTCGCTGCCGGCCATCTGTCTCCTTCCTTGGTTGGAAAGGGGACACCTTGGCCCGCTAAGGCAACAGCAGGCAAGCTCTTCTGGGGAGAACTCCGATCCTGGGTGGATCACCTTAACTCGCACATGGCTGGATCCCGATGCCCGAACACGGGTGGATCACCATACCGGAACATCCCTGGATCACCTTGCACGGCAACTCCCGGATCACCATACCCGGGCTCCTGACAATTCCCGCCGGCCAGTCGCTGAGGACTTGAGATCGCGTCCCAAGCCCATTAGGCCTCCTCGTCGCCGCACTCCTGCTCTGCTCATGGGCGATCCCGCCCCACGCCTCGGTTCAGTCACTCGGGGAGTTCTCCGTGGCCGATTTCGTCTTCACACCCCCCTGCACGAACACCACCGGCGTGTCGGCCAGAGCCGCTAGAACCCTGCGGGTGACATGGCGTCGTTTCACGGTTGCACATTAACCAGATAGTGGGTGCTTTTCAACCATGTGAATCAGGCGTTTCCACAAGCCGGCCGGGCGCGGGCGCTTTGTTGGGAATGGTCAGACCGACGAGCGCGGCGGTGATGAGATTTTATCTGCTCGAGCAGCAGTCCGTTCTTCAGCGCCTCGCGGGCATACTCTCCGGCCAGCATCGAATTCTGTTTGGGCACGGTCCCAATGATGTTGCCTTTGTCCAGCGGCTCGTGGTTGGAGAACTCGTCGTCCGGCGAGAGGAACGGATGAGACTCACCCGTGCCCTTCATCTGCGTGACCTCCGCCAGCGGTTCGCGCTGGATGCGTGTCTCGCTGCTTGGCCATATCGGGCTCGGTCATCGACTACATCCCCTTTCAATCGATAGGCCGGCGTTTCCAGAAGAGATAGTCCGTGACCGCGGGCTCACCGCCCAGGGCGCGTACCAGGGCGGCGATCTGTCCGCGGTGATACCACGAATGTCCGAAGAGCTGGGTGAGCAAGTCCTCGACGGTATTGCGGTACCGGCTGCCTTCCAAGCTGCGGTAGTCGAACTCGCGTGCCAGCTCGGCCTCATCCAGTCGGTTCAGATAACCGGACCAGGCGATATGCATTTTATCGACCAGCGCTTCCAGCTCTTCGAGGGCGACGCCGGCGGGAAAGACCACCGGGGGACGCTCTGCGGCGACGCCGAAGCGGTGGAGCCATAGCCAGCGGGCGGCCAGGATGTGGCCGACCAAGTCGATGGCTTTTTGAAACTGGGGCTCCGCACGACGCGAGGCCGGTACGGAGTGAAGGGAGCTCAAGACTTTTTCGTGCGCCCTGGCTTCGTGGTCGAACCAGCTCCGGTATCGATCACAGAGAGAGCTAGTCGGCATCCCTACCGTCCTATCGCCGCTACTCTAGCACGGTCGGCGCGCGACTAGCAGGGTGCTGAAAAGTCATCGGCACCCTGCGCGAGCGGAGCGAGCCCGGCCGCCGTCCGCAGCGAGCCTGCGAGCGGAGGACAGCGAGCGAACGAAGAGAGAGCGAGCACTGAGAAACGAAGCGCCGACGAAAATCCGAGGCCGCGGGGGTGGGGCCCCGCGGCATTAACCACTAGACTGACATCGCCTACCAGGCGCCTGGCGTCATCTGGAATCGGACGCGGCGAACCTCCAAGGGACCTTCCGGCGTCTCACGTTCCGAGCGCATGGGGAACCCGGATGGATCAAGCCACAGCCGATAGCTCGACTCCGCCTCGGTGACCTCATAGACCGACGCCGTCACCGGTTCTTGTCCCTGCACCGGAATTTCTTCATCGGGAAGGCGCGTGTAGGTTCGCTTGATCCGCCTCACGGTCTGCGCGGTCGGTCCGGCTCCATCGAGCACCACCACCTCGACGCCCGTTCTTTCTCCGGCTGCAAGCTTCAGCTGGCGAAAGGT
>DATDRI010000229.1:0-1558 GCA_035291825.1 Vicinamibacteria bacterium
GGGTGAGGAATTCCCGCATGGTCGGCGTTGCCGAGCGCCTCCTCGTTCAGGATCCCATAGCGCTCGATGACTTCCCTTCCATCGCAGAGAAGCGGCATGGTCCAATGGTTTTCCTCCAGCCAGCTGGCGGTCTCCGCGGCGTCGTACTTCGAGATCACGAGCACCACCGCATTAGCCTTCTCGAACGCAGGGAGCGCCTCTTGCAGCTCACCGAGCTGCCTCTTGCAGAACGGTCACCAAGATCCGCTGCGGATGAACTCCAGGACGACGTTCTTCCCCCTGAAGTCCGAGAGCCGATAGGTCTCGCCCTGAGAATCCTGGAGCGTGAAATCCGGGGCGAGGTCGTGGACTTCCGGGACCTCCGCCGTCTGGAATGCCGAGCTCGTTGACAACAGCACGGCGAGCACGCATCCCGCCAGTCCCATCACCTTCCACATCATCTTCATCGCCGATCCCTCGAGTCTCCTCCCCATAGGCGACTTCAATATAACACACACCACCGCCCTTCTTTTCTTCCGGGCTTGGCCGGCAGCGGGAGGCGGCGCTGTTCTGGGAGACAGGGTCGACGACAGCTCAGACCTCGGGCGGCCGACCCTTGGGGCGGAAGTGGAGCAGCCCCAGGAGACTCCCATCCCCTATCGAGACGCCCTCCGTGGGCGTGACGGGCTGGCGCTTCTCTTCCCACGCGTCGTAGGCACTCTGCAGGTCGCTCAGCACTTCGGTCGGATCGAGACCCAACAGTCTGGCATACTGGCGCGTGAAGCTCTTGAAATAGAACTTCCCAGGAAAACGGTCGAAACGCTCCTCCTCGATCCCGGCGAGATACCAGGTCGTGATCCGCGTTTCCTCGGACAGGCGCCGCAGGTTGAGGTTTTTTTCCACGCGCAGCTCTTTGAGAGACTTTCCCCGATAGCGGTAGGTCATGATGCGCCTCCCCCTCTCCTTCTCCCTCCAGGGTGGGCTAAGAGGGGAGCTTGATGAGGTTCTTCCGTTTGGATTGTCGGCGCGGCGCCGCCGGGGCAAACATCGAACCGAGCGATGCGTCGCGCTCAGATACGCGGAAAATAACAAACGAGAATTCGCGTGTCAAGACGGGAAGTGTGAAAAATCGAAGAAAATCGCTTCAGGAGGCCTCCAGCTCGTTGAGAATCCTCCGGAGCGCGCGGATGATCTCATGCTTTTCCACTCGCGGCCTGCGGAAGGTTAGCTGTAGCCGGAAGGGACTCCCCTTCGGGCCATACTTGAAGGTGAAGTTAGTGGGGCGCCCGGGTGCGGGTGCTCTCGCAGCCCGGCGAGCTTGGTCTCGATTGAGTCCTTCCCTCGAAATCCGCTCCACCAGGGCCAGCATTTTCTCGGGGGACTCCTGTCTAACTATCTGTAATAACAATGATTTAGAGCTAATGTCGGCGAGCCGACTCAGATTCTTGACCTCGTCGGGCATGCTGTTGAGGCTGAGCATCTCCGTGATGCTGCTTCTCGACTTCCCCAGTCGGCTGGCCAGAGACTCATGGGTGTATCCATAGGTGGAGGCCAGGTGCCCGAGCGCCTCGGCCTCCTC
>DATDRI010000230.1:0-9298 GCA_035291825.1 Vicinamibacteria bacterium
GCCGCCCGTTCCTGTATCCATATCCAAACTTTCCATCACGTCCAGCAAGATCAGTGCGTAGAGTTGGACATCCATGCTGTCCAGCATCCAGCCGAGCGAGGCAGCGATCAGGCTCCGACGCTGTACGGTTTCGATCTGGCCGTACCATTTGGATGAAGACATGGCTTTCGACGACTCTACTAGCAGAGTGCTGAGAATATCATCTGCACTCTGCGCGAGCGGAGCGAGCCCGGCGCGAACGCGCCGACGAAAACCCGAAGCCGCGGGGGTGGGGCCCCGCGGCATTGAGCACTCTAGAGGTTCAGGGTGCGGTGTCAATGGATTCTGTCGAGTCTCACACCCTTCCGGGAGAGTCAGGGAGCAAAAAAAGCGATTTGGCGTGGGCCTTTCACCACGTAGCGGCGCGGGAAGCGATCCCGCTCATGCCGTAAATTGCTATCACCCGGGGTGTTGGACCAAGAGATCGGCGGCACAGAGATTGCACAACTCCCCCACCGAGGTTTGCACAAAGTGGCGCCCAAGCACCCCAAGAAGGTCGGGAAGTACGAGGTGGTCTCCACGCTCGGCCACGGCGCGATGGGCGTCGTCTATCGAGCCGTCGACTCGGGTCTGGGACGCCAGGTGGCCATCAAATCCATGTCGACCGATCTGCCACCCGAGTCGGAATTCCGCCTTCGTTTCCTTCGCGAGGCCCGGGCGGTAGCACAGCTGCAGCACCCCAACATCATCACCATCCACGAGCTCGTCGAAGAAGAAGGCACGGCCTATATGGTGATGGAGCTTCTGGAAGGCGCTTCGCTCTACTCACTCATGCGGAAAAGGCCGATGGACCTGGCGGAGAAGCTCTCCATACTTCAACAGATAGCCAACGGGTTGCAGCACGCTCACCAGAACGGAATCGTTCACCGAGATCTCAAACCCAGCAACTTCTTCGTGCTTCGCAACGGTGTCGCAAAAGTGTTGGACTTCGGGGTGGCCAAATTCGGTGAAGGTGAGCTGACTCGAGCCGGGACGATCTTTGGCACGGTGGAATATATGGCGCCCGAGCAAGTTCGGGGAGAATCGGTTGACATGCTGGCCGACGTCTTTTCCTTGGGCGTGGTGGCTTACGAGCTGTTGGCCGGTCTAAATCCCTTCCGTGCCGAGACCCTGGCCGCTTCGGTTTTCAAGATTCTCTCCGACGAGCCGGGAAGCCTGGCCACGCGAGCCCAGGGCATCCCATCCTCTCTGGAAGAGCTGGTGTTCCGCGCTATCGCCAAGAAATCCGCGGAGAGGTTCCGGAGCATGGCGGAGCTGAGCGAAGCGCTCGGCGCGGTGGCGCGCGGAGCTGGGATCGAGCCACGTCCTCCCATCCTCTCCGACGCGGACGTCGAGACCGCGGCGGAAAGGATACCGGCACACGCCCCCACCGCCGATCCGGTCGTGAACCAATGGTCGCGCGTCGCCGAAGTGGCGGGAAGGCTCGAAGAAGTCTACCAACGAGGGCTCGATTCCTTACACGCACAGGACTACGCGGGCTGTGTCCTCCATATGAGTCAGGTCTTGGATGAAGTCCTCGTTCATTCCATGGCACTTCACTATCTCTCACAGAGCGAAGAGAAGCTGCGCCAGAAGCGGTTGGACGACTCCCAGCGTCAGGAAGCAGCCGCCTTGCTGGCTTCCATGAGAACGGCTCACCGCCAAGGCGAACCGCAGAAAGTCATCGAGACGGCTGCCAAACTGCTTGCGGTCGATTCCGAATCCATGGAGGCGCGGTGGTATCGGCGAGCCGCAGAGACACGCCTCACCACCTCATCCCGGGCTCGCGGCGCCTCCATCGTCTCGCCGCAAAGGGTGCGCCATCGATTGCAGCGCCAGCAGCAGGACGCCGACCTGAAGGCGACTCTCATCGTGCCTGCCATGACCTCTTCGTCTCGAGAGCGCTCCCTCGGAGTCTGGGTCTTGGGAGGAGCGGGTCTGCTTTTCCTCGCCTTGGTGGCACTCTTCTGGGGATTCATGAGTGGCGAGAAATCGAAAGCCGCTCCCGCCCCGAGCGTTGCCGGCGGCTCTCCTTCCAAGGTTCGCACATCGCCCTTCGACGACGAAGAGGCGGTGATGCTGCATGTACCGACTGCGGGCGACACCACCGACACCTTGGGACCTTCTCTGAACAGCGCGATTCCCCGGGAGCTCCCGGCTGGAGCGGAAACGGTGGTGCGGGTTTTCGGCCGTGACTTCTCGCCCGTTTCGCAGGTCGTGCTGATCCGCGGGACGAGAGGGATCGAGGTCCTGTCAGTTCAAGTCCTGAGTCAGGAGCTGCTCGAAACGACGCTCCGTATCCCGGAGGACGCAGGGGGCAGAGAAATCGCCTTGACGGTTACAAACCCGGAGGGGCCTCGTTCCAACGCTGTTCAGTTGAGCGTCGTTGCTCCCGCCGCCGCCGAACCCTTGGACTAGGCGCCGACCCCGGGGGTGGCGGACCGTCAACCGAGAGCACCGGTTACCAGACCCTACCCGCGTTAGGTCGTTTTTGTTTTTCCCGGCAACTCAGAAGCTCTCCGCCAGAACGTCTGGAAAACCTCGATGTGTTAAGATCGCGGCCCCAGCACGAGATCACGTGTGACCGACTTTCTTCCATTGGGCAAGCTCAGGCCGCAGTTGTTGCGAGAGTATCTATCCCGCCACGTTGTTTCGGATCCGCGGGTGCTGGTGGGGCCGCAAATCGGAGAAGACGCGGCGGTCGTCGACATGGGAGACCGCTATCTCCTCTTGGCCGCCGACCCCGTCACCTTTACTCCCGAGCGAATCGGTTGGTACGCTGTGCAGGTAAATGCCAACGACATCGCGGCGATGGGGGGTCGACCTCTCTATTTCCTCTCCACCGTGCTCCTTCCCGAAGGGGCAGCGACCACAGACATGGCGGAACGGATTTTTGCCGACGTCGCCCAGGCCTGCCGCGAGCTCGGGTGCACCCCGGTGGGAGGTCACACCGAGATCACGCGCGGCATCGATCGCCCCATCGTTGCCGGCACCATGGTCGGAGAGGTCGAGCGCCATCAGTTGGTGACGTCTTCCGGGGCGCGGTCCGGGGACATGCTCATCCTCGCCCGGGGGATTGCCATCGAAGCCACCGCCATCTTGGCGCGCCAGAAGGCGCCGGAGGTCATCCGCGCCTTGGGTGCTGATTTCCAGCAAAAGGCGGCCCGCTTTCTCGAAGACCCGGGATTGTCGGTTCTGGAAGCCAGCCGAGCGGCGTGTAGGGCGTCGGGCGTACATGCAATGCACGATCCCACTGAGGGTGGAATCGCCAACGCCCTCTGGGAGTTGGCCGAAGCCTCGGAAGTCGGACTGGTGGTGAGCGAAACGGAGATCCCGCGTTATTGGGAGTCCAACGAGCTAGCAAAGCTCTTCGGAATCGACCTTCTGGGCGCTATCTCGTCGGGGGCGCTGCTGATCGCAACTCAAGAGGAGAAAACCTCGGGGGTTCTGGAAAACCTCTCCCAGGCCGGAATCGAGGCCAACGTCATTGGCCGAGTCACCGACCCTCAAACGGGTGTCAGCATGCTTCGTGGTGAACAAACCATCGAACTGCCTCGCTTTGACGCCGATGAGCTTACGCGCCTTCTGTAGGTCCAGCCTCCCCGCTGGCACGTCGTCTCATCCGTCTAGGCGCGAGACAGAGGGCTCCAATGGAAGTCGATAGGATCTTCGCTCTCCAGCAAGCCAATAGAAAAAGGCTCAGGGAATCGACCGCCGCCGAGCGGATCAACAAATTAAGCCGGATCAAAACCGCCATCGAGAAACGGCTCGTTGAGCTGAACGCGGCCGTCTACCAAGACCTGCGCAGGCCCGAGCCGGAAGTCCTGCTCAGCGAAGTCTATCCGGTGGTGACCGAGATCCGGCACGCGCGTCGCCATCTCGAAGATTGGCTCAAACCCATATCGGTGCCCTCGCCGTTGGTTCTATTCAACGCTCGGAGCGAAGTCCGTTACGAGCCCAAGGGGGTGGTCCTCATCATCGCTCCCTGGAACTTCCCGTTCCAACTCAGCGTCGCGCCGCTCGTCTCAGCCCTCGCCGCTGGCAACGCCGCCATCATCAAACCTTCCGAGCTCGCTCCCCGAACCGCGGCATTTACTCGAAGTCTGCTCTCCGAGCTCTTCGATGAGAACGAGGTCGCCGTGGTGGAAGGGGACCATCGAGTAGCCCAATCTCTTGTAAGACAGCCATTCGATCACATCTTTTTCACCGGCAGCCCCCGCGTGGGTCGGGAGGTCATGGCCGCCGCTGCCACCCAGCTCACTTCGGTGACTCTGGAACTGGGCGGAAAGTCTCCGGTGATCGTGGACTCCTCGGCGGACATCGGTGATGCGGCTCACAAGATCCTGTGGGGTAAGTGCTTCAACGCCGGGCAGAGCTGCGTCGCTCCCGACTATGTCCTCGTTCCCAAAGACCTAGAGCCGCGATTCATCGAGCTGGCCCGGGACGCACTGGAGCGAAGGTACGGCCCGGTGGATTCCTTGGCCGAAAACCCCGACTACGGCCGCATCGTCAATGAACACCACTTTCGACGAGTCAAGCGCCTGGTGGATGGGGCATTGCAAGACGGCGCCCGTATCGAAGCGGGAGGCATTTTCCGCGAAGAGGACTGCTTCATCTCCCCCACCTTGCTGAGCGACGTTCTCCCCAGCTCGGATATCATGCGGGAAGAGATCTTTGGGCCGGTGCTCCCTATCCTCACCTATGAGACGCGTGAGCAGGCGATTACCCTCGTCAACTCTCTGCCGCGCCCTCTCGCCCTTTACGTTTTCGGAAAGAATCCACGCGTCGTGGAAGGCTTGCTGGGCGAGATCGGCGCCGGCGGCTCGGTGGTCAACGACGTCGTCGTTCACTTCTCGAATCCGCATCTGCCGTTTGGCGGATTCAACCACAGCGGGATCGGCAAATCACACGGCTATTTCGGTTTCAAGGCTTTCTCCCACGAAAGGGGGGTGATGCACCAACCGAAAAGAAGCTTGGCCAGGCTCTTGTATCCACCCTATAGGCGCTCGGTACGAAAGCTCATCCATCTGATCGTGCGTTTCTTCTGATTCTGTGGCAAAATAAAGAGTTTGGGGCTTTTCATGAGTTCTGGAGGCCGAAGTCGAGCGGGTGGGAAACGCCCGTTGGGAAGTGGTGTGAGGGATGGAGAAGCGCGTGGTTACGGTCGAGGGCCTGCAGATAGAGCGGCTGGAGCTCTTGCTTTCCGTGGCGCGAGACCTGGCGTCCATCCTGGAGCTCGATCGCCTTCTCAACCGGGTGGGTCACCTGCTGCGAGACGTCATTCCCTATGAGCACTTCAGCATCTTCTTGTACGACCGGGAGCGAGAAGAGTTGACGTGGCGGATCGGAATTGGCTACTCGGAAGAGTCGCGTCGATGGTTACAACGCATCCCGGTGACCAAGGGACTGGTGGGAAGAGCGGTGCGCACGCGCTCGTCCGTCCTCTCCAACGACGTGTCGGTGGAGCCGGACTTCCTGCCCGCCACGACCGACCGCGGCGAAGTTCCTCGTTCCGCCCTGGCGGTTCCCTTGATCCACCAAGGAGAGCCGGTAGGAGTGATCGTGCTGGAGAGCACACGAATCGGGGATTTCAGCGCCGAACAGGAGCAAATGCTGTCCGTACTGGGTGCCACCTTGGCCATTGCCATCGTCAACGCCCGACTCTACGAGGAGCTGCGCTCTCGAGAGAGAAAGCTCGACAACGACCTCCAGTTGGCCAGACAAGTCCAGCTCAGCATGCTGCCCGACGAGCCGCCGGTCATTCCGGGGTTCGAAATCGGGACCTCTTATCAGCCCGCCGACAGCTTGGGCGGCGACTTTTACGACTTCCTGCGGCTTCCGTCCTACAAGACTGGCATCCTGATCGCCGATGTGTCGGGTAAGGGGGTTGGCGCCGCCATGATCATGGCCGCCTCGCGCGGCGCGGTTCGCTCCGCCGCCCAACAAGAGGAACAGCCCAATGCCGTCTTGTACACCGCCAATCGCCGACTCCACCGAGACATCAAGCGAAACGTATATGTCACCATGTGCTACGGCGTGCTCGATCCCACCCGGGGTAGCTTGACCTACACCAATGCCGGCCACTTCCCGCCGGTCTTGATACCGAAGAGCGGAGAGGTGTCTTACCTCCAGGCAGGCGGTACGGTCCTGGGAATGTTCGATGGCACGAGTTTCGAACAAGACACCATCAAGCTTCGTTCCGGAGATCTCATCTGCTTCTATACCGACGGCATCGTGGATGCCTTCAATGAAAATGACGAGGTCTACGGTGAACCGCGTCTGGAGAAACTGTTGCTGGCGACCCGCCGGCTACCCGCCGCGGAGATTGCGCGCCTGCTGGTCGAGTCGGTCGAGGAGTTCTCTCACGGTTGTGCCCAACACGATGACATGACCGTCATCGTGCTGAAGTCCGTCTGATTCCTCGCATTAACAGTTTGGAAAAGCGGCTCTTGGCCGAGATGTTGGTTTTGTCCCACGCTCGGGTCCATTCCCCCACAGTTTCCTGTCGGGTCCGTTTCGAAAACCACCACTGCCTCGAAGCATCCACCTTGTTTTGTTGGACTTAGTGGACAGGTCCCCTCACCATGATGGCCTGGAAGTTGCATCGGACCGAGGGCGAGGAGTGGTGTGGCTCTAGACAAGAAAGTCGAAGTCAACGAAACGGGTGGCGGGGCCCACTCCCGGGCGCCAGCTCTACGGGACCTGCTGCGGCTTCTGGTGAAAGCACAGAAGGGGCTCAGGCTCTATGAGGCCAATAACGCCATCGCCCACCGCCTGGAGCACGAGCTTTACGCGAAGCTTTTCGCCCACCTCGAAGAAGAAGGGATGTTCGAGCTCACCATCCAAGAGTTCAAGATTCTCTTCGCGCAAGACGTAGTCTACGAAGGCAGTGACCGAAACGACAGTCTTGCCTTTGCACTTTTCCGCGACGGCATTCGCCGCCTCAGCTTTCATCCCGGTCTGGAGGACCAAGAGCTCCACAACTTCTTGAGCTGTTTGAACCGGGCGGGGGCTTACTCCAGCGAACAGGATGATCTCGTCACCCTTTTCTGGGAGCAAGACTTCAAGGCCATCCAGTACTACGCGGTCGAGGATCTCGACAAGGAATCGACCGGCTCCAGCTTGAAGGAGCAGCTGGAGTCCGGCACTTTGGGCGAAGGTGGGGGGGGCGCTTCCGCCGATAGCGTCAGCCTGAACGATCTGGAGCAACCGACGGCTCATCTCCCCACCGACGCCTGCCGGCTCGGAGACGACGAGATCGAAGCTTTGCGAGCGGCGTTGATCTCTCAGGAGATCGAACCCTTCTCCGTCTCCGTGGTGGAGCTCGCCATAGAACTGACTCTGCAAGAAAGAAGGAGAGAGGAGCACGACAGGCTCGCCGAGGGCCTGGCGGCGGTCGCGGATCGACTCCTCAAGGACGGCAATCTGGACGAGGTGGCACTCCTGGTCGAGCACTTGGAGGGACTGACCGACATGCTGCTCGGGAAGTCGGAGCCCGTTACTCGCCTTCGTGACAAAGTCTTTCGAGCACTCAGCGATCCGGAGTTCCTCGGCAAGTTTCTCGACCAAGTGGAGCGGTCTCGCCGCCTCAAGCCTTCCGAGCTCACGGTGTTCCTGGCGCGACTGGGGCACGATGCCCTTCGCTCGCTCATCCCGGGGATAGCCCGAATGACAACCTCCCCTTATCGTCGAGCCGTGGCAGACGCCATTCTGGCTTCCAAGCAAAATGTGGTGGCCGAGCTGGGGCGGCACATCCCTTCCAATGGCGGCGTTGCCGACACGACCTTCGTACGAGAGCTCGTTTACATCCTTTCACATCTCCCCGAGGACCAGGCCTTGCCTCTTGCCGAGCAACTTCTGGCTGGATCGGAGGACGCGGTCCGGCGGGAGGCATCGACGGTTCTGGGCCGGTTCCGTAGCGAACGAAGCGGCGAGATTTGCCTTCGCCTCCTTCGCGATCCCGATCCGGAAGTTCGCAGCACCGCACTGGATGCGCTGGTTCGCAGCGGAGCGAGCAAGTTTGCGAAAACCATTCTGGAACAAACGACCGCGGACTCCGCCGTCGAGGAGAGAAGCTATTTGGAGCAGAGCCGAACGTTTGCTGCGGTCGCCAAGCTGGGCGGGGCGGAGGCCTTGAAGTGGCTCACCGAGCTGGTGCGCCCTCAGGAGCGCCGGTGGTTCGCTTCCCGCAAGGAGCGACAGACCCTGCACGCCGCCATTCACGGGATTCACATGGTGGGAACGAAAGAAGCCAAGGATTTCCTCGAGGAAATGGCTAGCAAAGGCGATCGTTTCATCCGAGCCGCCTCTCAGAGAGAGCTCAGCGCCGAGAGGAAAACCTAGCATGACACCGAACGTGAGAGCCGGTGCGGCCTCCACGCCGGAAGCACGAGCGTTTCTTGCCTCGTCGAGGGAGGTGCTGCAGCAGTTTGCGGTCTTGATCCGCAACTCGTATCTCCACGATCTCACCAACGAAGTCTTTGCCGATCCTCTCAAGAAGGCGGTGACCGCCCTGGCACAGATCGTGAAGACGGAAGGCAACTTTCGCTTGGAGCGCGTCGGGCAGGAGTTCTATGCCAATGGTATGCGGATCCGGATGGAGATCCGGAGTCTGCAGACCTACAAGTACTTGTGGGAAGAGCTGAGCAAGCGAGAGTTGGGAGGGTTCCAGTTCGACGGAGCTCCTACCACCGCTTCTCTCTCCGGCTTGCTCACCGCCCTGGCCCGAGTACGCTCCGCCAACCTGGGGGGCGTGGATGAGGTCAATCGAACGTTAGCCCAGCAGGGAGCGACCGCGGTGGAGGCACTTCCGCCTCGGGCCGCCGGGGATTCCGTACCGAGCCAGGAGCAGCCGGACCGACGCCAACGCGCCATCCAGGCCTACCAGCAGGCATTGGATTTCATCCGCGAGTCGATCTCCAACCTCGACTCGCCCGCCCAGCTCAACCTGCGTCAAGCGAAACGCACCGTCCAGAAGCTCGTGGACCTGAGCTTCGAGGAGGGCGATGGGTTCTCGCTGGCAGGGATGGCATCCATCAAAGACCACGATAACTACACTTTCAATCACATGGTCAACGTCAGCGTACTGGCGATCGCTTTCGGTCAACGCCTGGGTCTCAAGCGACAGGATCTCGCTCAACTCGGACTCTGCGCCTTGTATCACGACATGGGGAAACTACACATCCCTCTAGAAGTCCTCAACAAGAAAGAGTCGCTGACCGAAGAGGAGTGGGCTGTCATGGGCAACCATACCGTCTACGCGGCAAGAACTCTCTTCCCG
>DATDRI010000231.1:0-4594 GCA_035291825.1 Vicinamibacteria bacterium
AGGAGTCTCCGGAAGAGCCGTACGTTCTGGTGAAGGCGCTCGGTGTCGATCTCGATCCAGGAGTGGCCCAACGATATCCCTCAGTGCATGGGCCGCAATGGTAGCCGAGTCGCTGGCGCTAATCCAAGAAAGGGGATGTGGAGATGGGAGGAGCGAGAGATAGGGAGAGATGGGGGTGAGGGTTTTCCCGTTGCGCTCCGGGGGGGAATCCTCCGGGCGGAGGCTCGATGGCTCCGGTCTCCGTGGAGGCGACGAGCCAGAAGCCGTGGCGACGCTCGGACCCGAGGACCCGAAGGTGGCGACGTTGGGAGAGCCGACGGCGAGTGGCTATCCCTCGCGAGCCGGTGTGAGGCAGAGGGATCCGGTTTCGACCCAATGGGCCAGAAGACGGCGAACGCGATAGGAATCAACTGGGAACTCTTGGTCGAGTTGCGAAGCTGTGGCCCCCGAGGCCACTCTCTCCCAGACAGACTCGACGAGGGCCTCGTTAGGCTCGTCCTTGAAGGGAGATGCAGCGGTCCCCGCCGACGTCAGCACGGCGTCGTCCGGCACCAACGTGGAAGCCCGCAGAAACTCGTCGTAACGCCGCACCCCCTCCATGATGAGCCCCATCACTTCGAGACGAGACCCATCGTTTTGCGCTGGTTCGCCATCGTTCCCGCTGCGGAAAGCAAAGCTCCCGGGGAACGGCTTCTCGAACAGCTGGTACACAGCCGCTTCGCGTCTCAACGGCCCGGTCTGACATCGGTCGAGCTGTCCCTTCAAGAAATGTATCGTGCTGACGATGTTCTCCGCCCGGTCGAATAGCGTCAGAACGCCGTTAGCGTCCACTCCGGCGAGACTCTGGAGCAAGTTTGGGAGCCCGAAAAGCTCCAAATCCCCCAATATCCCGGGTGACGGCTTCTGCGGCGGCGCCTTCTCCGCGAAGGCAGACACGGCTTTTCTTGCGGCGTGCCCGAATTTCTTGTCGCTGAATCTTTCCGCCACGTCCTTGAGTGTCGACTTGACCTCAGCCGTCGGCGTTCCCGAGATCGCCGTTATGAGATGGAGGACCGCGTCTTCATTCATCTTGACGAACCGGCCGATGAACTTCTTGGGTAACGCCGCCCGAAGATCCTCCAAGACCTTGGATACCAATCCCGGGTATTCGGAGAGATCTTGAGCGCCCAGCGCCACAAGTCGAGCTCTGGTGTCCCCGAGCTCCGGCTCGTTCTTGAGGCCGTGGTCCAGCGCGGCCACGGTGGCCTCGCGCAGCCCCATGCGCGCGAGTGTGGATACGGTTCGCGTCAAGAGCGTGGCGACACGCCGTTTCTGCTCCGGGCTCTCGCAGACTCCGCCCAGGAGCATTTCTTCGAGGCTCCGGAGGTAGTTGACCAACGCCGCCACCGCCCCTGGGTGTTTTTTCTCACCGAGGAAACCAATGGCCTCCATGACCAGCTCCTCGTCATCTTGCGGCGAAATGCTGGAAACCAGCTCGATCTCATGCTCCAGGGGATCGTCCTCGGCAGGAGGGACACTCCTGAGAACGTGGATCAGATCCCTTACGAAGTGCGCGTCCGGCTCCGCTCCGCCCGAGACAACCTCGGCCAGTCGCGCCAGACAAGCGCTGCGACCAGCCTTGCCATGGACCTCTATCAAGGCGAGCAGGAGTCTCCGCCGATCGCGCCCTTGCTCCGAAGACAGATCCTCGAGCAATCCTGCGGGGCTCAACCGTTCGAAGAACATCAATACTCTCCGAAGCAGGATGTGCTTGTCCGGACTCTCGGCCAGCCTACGAAGCCGCTCGCCATCTAGCCTTTCATGGGCCGTTCGTTGAATCGCCTCGATGGCAGACGGACTCACCGTCTTTTCCGACGCCAGGCGCTCAGCCAGACCGAATATAGCCGCCGCGCGAGCCAGAACGCCGTCGTTGAATTGCTTGATGCCGGAATGAACCATGTCGCGAAAACGCGCCGAAGACTCGGATGAATCCGTCGTCAAGGAGACCAGCTTGCGCATCGCATCGAGCGCCGAGCTGGAAGGAAGCGGAGTGGTCTGCCCCGGTGAGCCGTCGTCGGTGGGCAGCGACCATCCGGGTAAGGTTTCGCTCAGGGCGTTGAACAGCTCCCCCATCTCTGCGGGAGCCCCCACCTGCCGGATTTTCTTTAGATGTTGCTCGAGCTCATTGCCGTTGGACGCGCAGGCCGCGGCAGTCGCTACCAACTCGGTTATGAGATCGCGCCGCCTACGCGCGCTCTGGGCGCCGGGCGATTCCCCGGTGCCGGGCGGTTCCGATGAGCTCATTGGCTGGCTCACTCGACTCAGGAGCAGTTCGAGACGGCGCAATTCCCGGGCGGTTTCCGGGGAAGCGTCGCTCGCCGGCCGAGCGGCCGGGCCGGCGACGGCGTCGCTCCGCGCCTGCCGATGCAGGAGCTCCACCGCCGACTGCGTTCCTTCACCGCGGTACTCTCCCAGTCCACCTATATTGGAACGAAGGAGCTCCCTGTCCGTGGCGGGGCAGACATTCAGCACCGCCTCCGACAGATCACGCAAGAACTGCTTCAGTACCCCCTTGTCGACCAGATTCAGCTCTCCGAACGCATGAACTTTCCAGAGAGCGTGGAACAAATAGTCGGACGCAGGGACGGCGTCCTTCTGCACGCCGATCTGGCCCTTCGACCAGGATTGAATGGCGGAGGCCATCAGGGCGGGGGGATAGGTAAGCAGCAGAGACATGGCGCCCTGAGCCAGAAGCGGAGCGGTTTGATCCGAAAGGTATTGATGGAATTCGTGAATAGCTTCCTGGACCTCTGCGTTCTCGTCACTCACAGGGTCGTCCTCCCCTCGACGGGGCTGATTGGCATAGAAGTTGAATTGTGTTTCCATGATAACACATAGCCAAGGCCGCGCTTGATGCTCGCACGGGGCTCGAAACGTGCTGCCTGTATCGTCACGAGGAATGCGGGAGAGTTTGCCTTTCCACCTCTTCGCCTGGAGGCCGCGGATCGAATTCTAAGGAACGGACGACGACAAACGCGCTCTCGCTTTTTCGAGGGCATACTCGAGCGCCACGATGACCGCTCTCTGAACGAACATCTCCTCCTCGTCGCTGTCGGCCATGAACATGATCCCGAGTCCAGCAGGACTGACGCCGGCCGGACCCTCGCGCCGCTCCGCACATCGAGCCACGACGGCTCTGATGACAAGAGGTTGGTCAGCGTCAGGAACGCAAAGCTCGACCCGAAGCGGGCTGTTCGTCTCCAAAACGAGGTCGGTAGCGATGAAGGCACCGGCCGCATTCACGTCGAGTACGAACCCTTTCGTCTCGGAATCATTCACGTAAAGACGGGCTTCCATCCTGGACTCGATGGCAAAACGCCGCCGCTTTCGACGTTCACTCACAACGTTGCTCCCTGAACGAGGTAACTGCTACTGCTCCCGGACTGACGGGTTCGCTCAACCAATGCAATTCCCGTACCGTCACCAGAGGACTGAGCCGCAGTTCCAAGTTCTTATTCTTGGCTGGTAAGCGGACCACGAAACTCCGTGGCAGTAGGGAAAAACCCCTGGCAGATACGTTCCGAAATGCGGTGGCGTTCTCTTCCCGGCATCCCCTCAGTGGTAGCGGTAGACCATACACTCGAAGAGCGTTCGGACCCCGACGAAGCCGATGTAGGCCAGGGCGGCGAGGGCGGCCGACTTCCCGATTGCGCTCCGGCTGAAGGCGCGCGACAGGTACGCTCCGGAGAAGAGCGCGAGGAGCGGGAGCGCCTGGAGCCAGTAACGAATCTCGAGCCCCGTCCAGACGTCAATGGCCAGGAAGAACAGGGTCGTAGCGAGCCATCCGACGGCCAGGGAGGAGAAGCCCCCGAGGGGCTGGCGGATGAACGATACGCTTCCGAGAGCGGCGGTCGCGAGAAACACGAAGCCAATCTGCTCGCCCAAAAGAGCAGCGATTCCCCCGGGGCTCTCGCCTTCGAGCGCGCGCCCGTACTGGCTCGTGAAGAGCTCGAGGTAGCCGAGGTAGTAGACCGCGGCAATGAGGAAGGCCGCGAGAACCGCGGCGGTCACGAGCGCCCGCCGGTCCTTCACTGGCTTCGGCCCCACCCAGAGGACGATGAGCCAGAGAGGCCAGAGAACGACGCCTTCGAGGAGCATGCCGAAATGGGCGGTGAGCGCGAGAAGCGTCGCCCCGCCCGTCCCCACGACGGCGCCTGCGATCAAGAACGTGAAGGCGCAAGCGAGCATCGACACCGCGAAAAGATTGGTGAAATTTCCCGCCGAGAACGAGAGTGCGTTCATCGGGACCAACTGGTAGAGGATAGCGGCGAGAGCGCCGGCCCGAAAATCGTCGAGACATCGCCATCCGAGGAACATCAGGAGCCCCGAGACGGTGACGTCGAAGAGGCCGGTTGCGATCTCGAGCGCGGGCACGAGATCGATTCCGGCCTTCGCCAGCGGTGAGGCGACTGCAAAGAGCGCGACGGGGTAGGGGATGCGGAAGGGGGGCTGGTGCTGGGTCACCGACGTCGGGTGCCAGTTCCCCTGAAGAAACTCGCGCATCCGGTTCGCCTGGAAATCGGCATCCGAGCTGAGCGTCAACGGATAGGAGAGC
>DATDRI010000232.1:0-3424 GCA_035291825.1 Vicinamibacteria bacterium
AGCTACCAGGGCGTCCTTGAGATACGGGGGGATCTCGCGGAAAGGAATCACTACCCGCCGTTCCACCGCGAACTCGGCGATGACCTTGCCTTCGTCGGAATAGATCTCAGAGATGATGCTCGGTTTGTAGTCCTCCAGCTCCTCGATTTCGGGGAGATCGCTCTGAAAGGCGATGAGGAGTCCGGTCAAGGATCCGCCGGCCACCGAAAGAACGAACAGGATGAGCAGGACCAACCACCGCACCAAGCGCGCGCCGCGATGAGAGGCGTGGGTGGGGACGGGGGGAGTTTCGGTTCGATCCTCCTGAGGGGCGTCGAATTCCATATCGCTCATTATATCAAGGCTCTATTTTCGGGAGGAGACGACGTCGGCCAGCGCATCATCGACTGCGGTGTGCTGGAATTTGTACCCGGCGCTCTCCAGCCGGCGAGGTAGTACCCTCTGGCCGTCCAGCAGCAGATCCTGGGCCATCTGTCCGAAGATCAACTTGAGCGCGAAGCCTGGCGCCGGGAGAAAGGCGGGCCTTCCGAGCGCCCGACCGAGAGCCCGGGTGAAGTCGGCGTTCCTCACCGGCTGGGGGGCGGTCAGGTTGGCGGCGCCGGAAAGATCGGAGTGGTGGAGCGCGAAGTGGTATCCGCCGACGACGTCGTCGATATGAATCCATGACATCCACTGGCTGCCGCTTCCCACCGGCCCGCCCAGGCCCAGCTTGAAGGGCAGAAGCATCTTGGCCAGCGCTCCACCCTTGGTCGACAGGACGATACCGGTTCGCAAGCGAACCGCCCGCATCCCCAGCTCGGAGGCGCGGGCGACCTCCGCCTCCCAGGCCTGGCAGATCTCGGGCAAGAAGCCGGTCCCCGGTGGGGAGCCTTCGTCCAACTCTTCGTCGCCGCGGTTTCCATAGAAACCGACGGCCGACGAGCCGATCAGCACCGACGGTCGTTTGGAAAGGCGCTTCAGGCCATCGACCAGGAATCGCGTGCCGGCGACGCGGCTGGTCCGGATGCGCTCCTTCTTCTCGGGGGTCCATCGCTCGGCGATCGTCTCTCCAGCCAAGTGCACGACTGCGTCGACCCCCTCGAGAGAGCGAGTGTCGAGCTCGCCACGCTCGGGATTCCAGTGGACGACGGGGAATGGGGAAGATGAATTTTCTCGTCGGGTGATGACCAGGACGTCATTTCCTTCCTGGCGGAGTCTTTCACAGAGCGCGGCTCCGATCAGGCCAGTGGCCCCGGTGACGGCTATCTTCATGATCGACCTCCTTGGGCGCGAAGCGCAGGGAGAGTATAACCGGAACCACGCATCCCGCCAGCGGTTTGAACCGCCGCCGCGACGACGCATATAATCACGCCGCTCGCCGTTCGTGGACCGATCTTTTTCATCGCATCGCCTGCAGGAGGTCACCATGGTGCGTTTCGATTGGCCGCTCCACTGCACGATCTGGATGGGGCTTCTGGGCTGGTGCTCCCTGACGCCCGTTCTGGCACAGGAGGAAGCAATCGAGGCCCAGCCCCAGGAGGAGGCAATCGAAGCCCGCCCCATCGCCCGCACCACCAACTACCGGATCGAAGTGGAGCTCGATCCGGAGAGCAAGACGCTGGAGGGGCGCCAAACCGTCACCTGGAGCAACATCCAGGAGCAGCCGACCGACGAGCTCTGGTTTCATCTCTACTGGAACGCCTGGCGCAACAATCGGAGCACCTGGATGTTGGAGAATCGGATCCGCCGCCGCTTTTCCGGTCGGGACGTCGAAGAAGCCGACTGGGGCTACATCGAAGTGAGCTCGGTGAGGCTGCTGCCGGGAATAGGCTCTCTGGGGGGCGATCTCACCGCCGCCATGCGTTTCGCGGCGCCCGATGACGGGAACCCCGAGGACCGCACCGCTCTGGTGGTGCCTCTGCCCACTCCGGTCGGTCCGGGCGAGACCATTCAGGTCGAGGTCTCCTGGCGATCGAAGATACCGCGCACCTTCGCCCGCACCGGTTTTCGAGGAAACTTCTTCTTCTTCGCCCACTGGTTTCCCAAGCTCGGCGTCTTCGAGGAAGAAGGATGGAACAACCATCAGTTCCATGCCGCCACCGAGTTCTATTCGGACTACGGCACCTACGACGTCAGCATCACCGTCCCCGAGTCTTACGTCCTCGGCGCAACCGGCAAGGAAGTGGACCTCGAGGTCCATCCCGACGAAACGGCGACGCATCGCTATCGCCAGGAAGACGTCCACGAGTTCGCCTGGACGACCAGCCCGGACTACCTGGTACGGGAAGCTCGCTTCGCCGAGCCCAGGCTCCCTTCCGTCGACATGCGGTTGCTCCTCCAGCCCGAGCACCTGGAACAGGCGGAGCGGCATTTCGACGCCACCCGAGCCGCACTCCGTCATTACGGCAATTGGTACGGGCCCTACCCTTATGATCACCTCACCATCGTCGATCCCGCCTATGGAAGCGGAGCCGGCGGGATGGAGTACCCGACTCTCTTCACCGCCGGTACCCGACTCTTCAATCCGTTCGGAGGCGGCTCGCCCGAGGGGGTGACGGTGCATGAGGCGGGGCATCAGTTTTGGTACGCCCTGGTGGGCGACAACGAGTTCGAACATGCCTGGCTGGACGAGGGGCTGAACGAGTTCTCCGAGGCCCGGGTGATGGACGTGACTTATGGCGACTCGATTCTGGTGCGCCGTTACCTGAGCCCTCCGGGGATGAGTGGAAGTGGCTTTTTTCCCGTCGTTTTCCGGGACATCAAGCGGACCCGCCTCGGGGCGAGCGGGCTGGACACCTACCGCAGCGCCGCGACATCGGACTCTCAATCCACGCCGACCTATGAATACTTTCCGGCTTCCGCGAACGCCATCACTTACAGCAAGACGGCGCTCTGGCTTCTCACGCTCGAGCGCTATCTGGGCTGGGATGTGCTGCAAGAGATCATGTCCACGTTCTTCGACCGTTGGACCTTCCGCCATCCGCGGCCTCAAGATTTTTTCCACGTCGCCAACGAAGTGAGCGGGAGGGACCTGACCTGGTTCTTCGACGAGGTGCACCGGGGCTCGGACGCGTTCGACTACGCCGTGGCCTCGGTGTCGAGCGAACGCATCGAGGTGGACGGTTGGGTGGAAGGTTCGGAGGGGGAGCTGGTCTATTCGGAGGGTGAGGAAGAGCCTGAGATGTACCGGACGGAGGTCGTGGTTCGCCGCAACGGCGGAGCCGTTTTTCCGGTCGAGGTGCAGATGGTCTTCGAGGACGGCACCGAGGTTCGCAAGCAATGGGACGGGGCTTCGCGCTGGGAGCTCTACATCGAGGAGCGGCCCTCGAAGCTCGAGTATGCGGTGGTGGATCCGGAAAGGAAGTTGGTTCTGGATCTCTACTACACCAACAACTCGCGGAGGCTTTCGCCCGCATCCACCTTCCCGGCGCGCAAATGGGGCTCG
>DATDRI010000233.1:0-2235 GCA_035291825.1 Vicinamibacteria bacterium
TGCACCTTAGAGAACCTTCTGGGACGAGCCGTGCCTGTGACCGCTTCTCCATGACCCCTCCAGGAACATGCTATCCGCAGACCCGTTTTTGTACAACCGGAATCCTGAGGATCTCGGGCCTACTTGCAGTGAGCCGGGAACCGCGCGACACTGAGTGACGGTCTGGTGTCCCGTTCCCCTGGAGGATCCCTATGAGGTGCTTCTTTTTGCTGGCGGGTCTGGCGGCATGCAGCCAAGCTCTCACCGATGTGGAGACCAGCGTCCATGGGCGAGTGCAAGAGATGATGCAAAACGGCGACGGCCGGGTCGATTTCTCCGATCTGCACAACAACAGCGAGTTGTCCGAAGAGGAACGGGAGTACCTGAATCGTCTCTATGAGGTTTTCTTCGCCCTGCCGGCCTATCTGCAGAGCGAATCTCGGAGCACCGGCGAGATCCCAGGCATCGCGGACATCGCCGACGACTATCGGATCCCTCCGGAAGGGGTGCGGGTGCTCTTGAAGGTCATGACGTCCGATCCGCGAATGCCGGACCTCGTTTCGCTGGACGAAGTCTCTGGCGAGATCACGTCCATCGATGGGAAAGAAATCGACGAGTTCGTCGAAAAGAGAGGCTCTCAGGTGAAGGTCGCCGGTTGGGTCGGACAGCCCGTCCCGGCGTTCGAAGTGACCACGCTGGAGGGTAAGAAGATCACCCATCAAGATCTCGCCGGTAAGAACACCTTGATCTTCTTCTGGCAGACGCACTGCCCCATTTGCCGGAGGATCACGCCCATCATGGTCGAGCTCCACAAGAAGTACGGCGCCCAGGAGCTCACGATCCTCGCACTGAACGTCGACGAGGTACTGGGTCTGGAGGTGCCCGATGGAGAGCGACGCGAGTTCATCGCCCAGAGCGGAATCGAGTACCCGGTGGCCATGCTGGACTCGGAGACCCGCGCCGCCTTCGGCAATATCAACATCTTCCCGGCGATGTTCTGGGTAGAGACGGACGGCACCATCCGGGAGCTGCTTCTCAACTATCAAGACCTGGAGACGCTCGAGAATTTGGTCCGCGCGCACTAAGATATCCGAACATGAGCTCGAGCCAACCGAGGAACGTGACCCGTTCGGTCCGCATCGGCACCATCCGCATCGGTGGCGGCGAGCCGATCGCCGTGCAGAGCATGTGTGCCACCAAGACCCAGGAGATCGACGCCACCAGCGCGCAGGCCGAAGCGCTGCGTCGAGCCGGGGCGGGAGTGGTTCGCATCGCGGTGGATAGCGACAAAGACGCCGATGCTCTACGCCTCATCCGCCAACAAACCGAAGCCAATCTTGTCGTGGATCTTCAAGAGAACTACCGGCTGGCGGAGGTGGTCGCTCCCTTCGTCGACAAGATCCGATACAACCCCGGTCACCTTTATCACCACGAGCGGTCGAGACCGGTGGCGGACAAGGTGCGCTATCTGGCCGAGGTTGCGGCGGAGAACGACTGCGCCATTCGAGTGGGAGTCAACTGTGGCTCGGTCGACCCGGCGTTGGCCGAGAAGTTCGGTCGAGACTCGGTGGGCGCGATGGTCGCTTCGGCGCTGGAGCACACAGAGATGCTGGAGGGCGTTGGTTTCACACGCTATTGCGTTTCTCTAAAAGACTCCGATCCCGTCCAGGTCATCGACGCCAACGCGCGCTTTGCCGCCCAGCGTCCGGAGATACCCCTGCATCTGGGAGTCACCGAAGCCGGGCTGCCGCCGGAAGGCGTCATCAAGACCCGCATCGCTTTCGAGCAGCTTCTGACGCGCGGCATCGGAGACACCATCCGCGTATCGTTGACGCTCCCCAACTCCCGAAAGCACGAGGAAGTCGAAGTGGGACACCAGATCTTGGAAGACATCGCGGCCGGACGTTTTCGTTCGGTTCCGGAGTTCACCAATGACCGTCTCAACATCATCTCCTGCCCCTCGTGCTCTCGTGTCGAGAACGAACAGTTCGTGGAGTTGGCGGAGAAGGTGCGTGAGCTCACCGCCTACGCACAAGAGCACGCGCTCACCATCGCGGTGATGGGCTGTCGGGTGAACGGTCCGGGCGAGACCGACGATGCCGATCTCGGCCTGTGGTGCGGGCCGCGCCTGGTCAATCTGAAGCGCGGAGCGGAGCCTGTCGGTGCCTTTCCTTACGACGAGATTCTTCCGCGGCTGCGGGACGAGCTCGACCGTTTGATCGAGAGTCGCGCTCTATAACGTCTTTCTGCGAATGG
>DATDRI010000234.1:0-3566 GCA_035291825.1 Vicinamibacteria bacterium
GCGTTGGCCATCGCGCGCCAGGCCGCTCCTGATGTGCCCTTCATTTTTCTTTCCGGCACACTCGGCGAAGAAGTGGCCATCGAGAGTCTAAAGACGGGGGCAACCGACTACGTCATCAAGGACCGGCTGTCGCGTCTCGGCCCCTCGGTGAAACGAGCTCTTCGTGAATCTGCTAGAGAGCGCGAACGACGAGAAGCGGAAAGTGCCCTGAAAGAAAGTCAGAAGCGACTTGAGCTTAGTCTTCAAGCTTCAGGAACTGGAGTCTGGGCTTGGGAGGCTGAAGTAGATCGCTTCAGTGCTGACGCGAGGATGCTTGCGATCTTAGAAGTCTCCGCGGATCAGTTCCAGCGCGACCTAACGTCCTTCCTTTCACGCCTCCATGAAGAAGACCGGGACCGCGTGGATTCCCAGCTTCACGCCGCGCTTGAACGCCACGGCGAGTTTCATGCTGAGTATCGCGTTGTACGGAAGGACGGAACAGAACGTCACGTCGCCAGTCGCGGTCAATTCTTGCCCAACGAAACCGATGGAGGTAGCAGGGCGATCGGCGTCTGCTGGGACATTACAGACCAGAAACGAGAGGAACAGCGACTCCGCGTCTTGAGCACGGTGCTCGAGTCTGCCGCCAACGCGATCATGATCACGGGCACCGACGGTCGCATCAATTGGGTCAACTCGGCTTTTGCCGAGTTGACCGGCTACACCCTCGACGACGTCCTTGGTCAGAACCCGCGCCTTCTAAAGAGCGGAAAGCACGACGAAAAGTTCTACCGGGAGATGTGGAAAACGATCTCAGGGGGCGCCACCTGGCATGGACAGCTCGTCAACCGTCGGAAAGACGGGACTCTCTACACGGAAGAAATGTGGATCTCTCCGGTCCGCGGTCCCTACGGTGAGACCGCCAGTTTCGTTTGCATGAAACGCGACATAACTCTCGAGGTCGATCTGACTCGCCAGCTCCATCAAGCACAGAGGCTGGAGGCGGTGGGTCGACTCGCCGGGGGTGTGGCTCACGACTTCAACAACATCCTGACGGTCATCTCGGGAAACGCCGAGCTTGCTCTTGCCGACCTTCCGTCTCAGGATCCAACTGCGGAAGCGCTACGCGAGATCAGAGAGGCATCGAGGCGCGCCGCTGCCCTTACCCGGCAGCTTCTTGCCTTCAGCCGCAAGCAAATCCTGCAACCAAGAGTGCTGGATCTCAATGCGCTAGTTGCGGGAACCGAGAAAATGCTCCGTCGCCTCATCGGCGAGGACGTCAAGCTCTCTACCCGTCTTCAGCCTAACCTCGGGGCCATAAAGGCTGATCCCGGACAGTTAGAGCAGATTCTGATGAACCTCGCCGTGAACGCCCGTGACGCAATGCCTCAGGGCGGTGAACTGATTTTCGAGACCGAGAACATAGAAATCACCGAGACTCAAGCGGGGCAGGGCGGTGTGCGTATGCACTCAGGCCGCTACGTGAGGCTCACGGTCACAGACACAGGTCATGGGATGGATGAAGAGACCCGGTCTCGGATCTTCGAACCCTTCTTCACAACAAAAGCGAAGGGTAAAGGTACGGGGCTTGGCCTGTCGACCGTGTACGGCATCGTGAAACAAAGCGCTGGCTACATATGGGTTGAAAGTGAGCTGGAGGAGGGGACTTCGTTCGAGGTCTACTTTCCGCACGTTGATGGCGCTCCGGAGCGCCATCACGGGGATGCGACGATGGTTGCGACGAGCGGAGGAGAAACCATACTCCTGGTTGAGGACGAGGAGACGGTCCTCAAGTTAGCGCGCTCCATCCTCGAGCGTGCTGGCTACACGGTCATCGCCGCGAACGACGGGGCGGAAGCGCTTCGTTTGATCAAAGAGCACCGGGAGCCGATCCATCTTCTCGTAACGGACGTCGTCATGCCGGGAATGAGCGGCCGTGCCCTGGCCGACAGCATTCAGTCGCTCCGTGAGGGTCTACCCGTGGTGTATACCTCTGGCTACACCGACGATGCCATCGTGCACCACGGAGTTCTGGATTCGGGGACCCAGCTCCTGGAGAAGCCTTACTCCCAGAGCGCGCTTCTCAGTGCGGTTAGGAAAATCCTCGACTCCCGCTCAAAGTGAACCAGCCACCGAGCCGTTTTTCTCGCGGGCGCTCAGTCGGAAGATGCTAATTTCGACCAGCCGTTGGGCGGCCCACCCATCAAGGATGGCGCTGGCGTTCGCCCGGTCCCGCTTGGCCGTCGGGAGATCCGCGGCAGCCTGGACCATGACGCCGAGAGGCTCTGACGCGCGGTTGAAGGCCCGCGGCGTCCCGGCATCGGCGAGTCACTGTTCTCACGGAAGCCGTTCGTGCGCGCCGTTGCGCGCACCACACAGGAGGCCAAAGCGATGACGCGCAAACCGACGCCTGGCAGGTCGAAGCGGGCCAAGGGCAGCCACAGTCACGCCCTCACCGAGCGCAACCGAGCGGAGGCCCACTATGACCGCTTCTTCACCCTGTCGCTCGACATGTTCTGCATCGCAGGCATCGACGGGTATTTCAAACACCTGAATCCTGCCTTCAGCCAGACGCTCGGCTACACGATGGACGAATTACTCGCGCGGCCCTTTCTCGATTTCGTCCACCCGGACGACCGCGCGGCGACGCTGGCCGAGGTGGAGAAACTCAGCCGCGGCGTGCCGACGATCCAGTTCGAGAATCGGTACCAGTGTCAGGACGGCTCGTGGAAATGGCTCTCCTGGAGATGTCAGCCTTTCCCGGACGAAGGCCTGCTCTATGCCACCGCGCGCGACGTCACCGAGCAGAGAGTCATCGAGGAGCGTCTGAGCCGGACCGTCAACGAGCTGACAGATCTCAAAGCCGCGCTCGACGAGCACGCCATTGTCGCGATCACCGACCCGCGCGGGAAGATCACTTACGTCAACGACAAGTTCTGCGCGATCTCGAAGTACGCACGGGAGGAACTGCTCGGCCAGGATCACCGCATCATCAATTCTGGGTATCACCCGAAGGCCTTTATCCGCGATCTGTGGCAGACGATCAGCAGCGGGCGGTTGTGGCAAGGCGAGATCAAGAACCGCGCGAAGGATGGCAGGTTCTACTGGGTGGCCACCACCATTGTTCCCTTCCTCGACGAGCACGGGAAGCCAGCCCGATACATCGCGATTCGCACCGACATTACCGAGCGCAAGCAGGCCGAAGAACAAATCTCCCGGCTCAACACCGACCTGCGAGTCCGCGCCGTCCAGCTCGAAGACGCCAACAAGGAGCTGGAGTCCTTTTCCTATTCGGTTTCGCACGATCTGCGCGCGCCGCTGCGGCACGTCCACGGCTACGTCGAGATGCTAAGGCGGGCCACCGACGGCCAGCTCTCGGACAAGGCCCAACGGTACGCGAGAACGATCATGGATGCGAGCGTGGAGATGGGCCAGCTCATTGATGACCTGCTCGCCTTTTCGCGCACGGGCCGGACCGAGATGATAGAATCCCGCGTGGACCTGGGCGCGTTGGTGCAGGATACGATCCGGAACGTGGACATGGCGACCACGGACCGGAAAATCGTCTGGGAGACGGCGCCGTTGCC
>DATDRI010000235.1:0-6407 GCA_035291825.1 Vicinamibacteria bacterium
CCAGGAGTACATCGACTGCCTGGGCGGCTACGGAATCTACAGCGCCGGCATCCAGCACCCCAAAGTCGTGAAGGCGGTGCGGGATCAGCTCGGCCGCATGGCGCTCAGCAGCCAAGAGCTACTGGATCCGTTACGCGGCGCACTGGCCAACCTCCTGGGAGAGCTGGCGCCCGGGGACATCCAAAACGCGTTCTTCATCAATAATGGCGCCGACGCGGTCGAGGGAGCCATGAAGCTGGCCCGGCTCTACACGGGAAGGGCCGGCTTCATCGCCACCCTTCGAGGCTTTCACGGAAAGTCCTATGGAGCCCTATCCATCATGGGAAAGGCCGAGTACCGCCACCCCTTCGAGCCCCTTCTGGAAGACGTCTATTTCGTCCCCTTTGGCGACGCGGACGCGGTCGAGGAGGAGCTGCGGCGCGCCCATCTGGTGGGGCACGATATTGCGGCAGTCATCGTGGAGCCGATCCAGGGCGAGGCAGGTGCCATCGTGCCCCCGGACGATTACTGGCCTCGCCTTCGCACGATTTGCGACGAGTACGACGTGCTTCTCATCGCCGATGAGGTTCAGACCGGCATGGGGCGGACGGGAAAGATGTTCGCGGTGGAGCATTGGGATGTCGCTCCGGATATCCTCTGTCTGGGTAAGGCGCTCGGCGGCGGCGTGATGCCGCTCTCCGCCTTCATGTCCACCCCGAAGATCTGGAAGGTTCTCGAGCCCAATCCCTTCATTCATTCCTCGACCTTTGGCGGAAATCCGTTGGCCTGCGCTGCCGGGATCGCCGCCGTCAACGTGACTTTGGAAGAGGATCTTCCCGGACAGGCGGAACGCACCGGAGCGTACTTGATAGGTGAGCTCGAAAAGCTGCGGGAGCACCACCCGGAGTTATTGCTCGAAGTCCGCGGTAAGGGTTTGCTGATCGGACTGAAGTTCGCGAGCCAGGAGCTTGGCTATCAAGTGGCGGCCGGGCTTTTCCGCCGGGGCGTCCTGGTAGCGGGAACGCTCTTGAACTCCAAGACCATCCGCATCGAGCCGGCGCTCAACATTGCCCGCGAGGTCGTCGACAAAGTGCTGGCGGCCCTCGACGAGACCCTGCACGAGGTTGCCGATGAGCCGGAAACCGAATCGCCAGCCGTTTCCAACATCGAGTTGGAGCGTCCTGCGCTCTGAGGAGGCTGGCTCGGTGAGGAAGATGTGGATCGGCGGGGACTGGCTCGAGGCGGAGAGCGGGGACGCCTTCGACGTCGAGAATCCCGCGACGGAAGAAGTCCTGGACAGCGTGCCCCGCGCCGGCGCCGCTGATGTGGATCGAGCGGTAGGCGCGGCGGTGCGGGCCTTCGGCGGCTGGTGGAAGGTTCCCGGCTCCGAGAAGGCCGATCTCCTGCACGGGGTCGCCAACAGACTCCGCGAAGGCAAAGATGCCATGGCGCGCACCATGACGCGGGAGGGGGGGAAGCCCCTTCTGGAGAACCTGGACGAAGTGGATTGGTGTGCGGCATGCTTCGACTACTACGCGGAGATTGGACGAAACGATCGTGGTCGGGTCATCGCGCCGGTCCGCGAGCATCAGTTCAACTTCGTGGTCAAGGAGCCATACGGTGTGGTGGCGGCCATCGTTCCCTGGAACTATCCGCTGCTGCTTCTGTCCTGGAAGCTCGCCCCGGCTCTCGCCGCGGGAAACACGGTGGTGGTGAAACCCTCGGAGTACACGCCCCTCTCCACTCTGATGCTGGACAAGGTCTTCGAGCATTTGCCGCCCGGCACGGTGAACATCGTGACCGGCTTCGGGGAGACCGGTGAAGCTCTGGTGACCCACCCCGACGTGGACGTGGTGGCTTTCACGGGTAGTGTCGAGACCGGGCGTCGCATCGCCAAGGCCGCCGCCGATCAGCTCAAGAAGCTCCACCTCGAGCTGGGGGGAAACGATCCCTTCATCGTTTGTGACGACGTGGACGTGGATATTGCGGCCCAGGGTGCCGCCTTTGCGGCTTTCTTGAACATGGGTCAGGTCTGCACGTCCGCCGAGCGTTTCTATGTTTTCGAGAAGGTGGCCGATCGTTTCCTGGATAAGTTCTCGTCTGTGGCCCAGAGCCTTCGCCTCGGTGATCCGATGGGGCCGGACATCGACCTCGGCCCCATGGTGAGTGCCGCGCAGCGCAGCAAGGTCGAGCGGAAACTGGCGGCCGCCACCGAAGAGGGAGCCGAGCTGGTGACGGGGGGCAAGCGACCGAAAGGATTCACCAAGGGGTATTTTTTCGAGCCTACCATCGTGACCGGCGTCAATCACTCCATGCGACTCATGAAGGAAGAGACGTTCGGACCCATCGCTCCCGTCATGATCGTCAAAGGCATCGACGAGGCCATCAGGCTCGCCAACGACTCGAAATACGGACTGGGAGCCAGCATTTACACCAACAACCTCGAGTACGCGATGACCGCAGCCGCCAACATCAGGGCGGGTACGTTTTGGATCAACGATCCCCTCACCGACAATGAGGCGGGACCCTTCGGCGGAATGCGTCTTTCCGGGATGGGGCGCGAGCTCGGGGTGGAGGGGCTGGAAGAGTTTCGCGATACCAAGCACATTCACCTGGACTACAAGATCCGCCGCATGCCGGACTGGTTCCCCTACGACTGGAGCTCCATCAAGCAGAGCTAAGCCCCGCCTTCCTCTACCTCCCCCCTTGCAGGACCGGCTCCTTCCGCAGTTTTCGCTATACTGTTCCGACGATGAGCTACTACACGGTGCTCGCCAGCGGCGTCGTGATCGCTTCGACCCGCGCCGAGCACGCGGCGCAGCTCGAAAGGCTTCAGGAAATTTGTTTTCCTTCACTCGATCCCAGAGAGCGCTTCAAGAAAGAGCATTATCTGAAGCACATCGAGATCTTTCCCGAGGGTCAGTTCGTGGCGCTCGAAGGCGAGCGTGTCGTTGGAATGACCAGCTCTATCCGCTGGAAGTTCGATTTTCAACACCCCAACCACACGTTCGCCGAAGTGATCCAAGGGGGATGGCTCACTTCTCATGATCCCGCAGGGGACTGGCTCTATGGCGTCGATATCGGAACGCATCCCGATTATCGTCGTCGAGGAATTGCGCGCGGTCTTTACGTGGCCCGTCACGACACGGTGCGTCGGTTGGGACTAAAAGGCCAGGTCATCGTCGGCATGTTGAGTGGATACGGCCGGCTCAAGAAGGATATGTCGGCCCAGGAGTACTACCAATCCGTATTGCGGGGAGAGAGAAGAGATCCCACCATCTCGGCGCAGATGGCCGTCGGGTTCGAGGCGCGGGGTCTCCTTCCCGGCTATTTGAACGATCCCGTCTGTGACGGTTTTGGAGTGTTGCTGGTTCTGGACGCCCAGCGGGACGTGAGGGGAGAGCGTGAACCCGTCAGAAGTAAGTGAAGGAGGAGAATCTGCATGAGATCCATAAAGCTCAAGACAGAGATCCCGGGACCGAAAGGGCGAGAGATTCTCGAGCGACGCCAGCGCGCCGTGGCGGCCGGACTGGCCAAGGCCACCGATGTCGTGGCGGCGCGGGCCGAGGGTGTCTTGGTCCACGACGTCGATGGAAACACCTTGATGGATTTCGCGGGTGGCATCGGCACGCTGGCGGTCGGGCACTGCCCGCCGGCGGTGGTGGAGGCCATCCGCTCCCAAGCGGAAAAGCTCGTTTTCGTCTGCGACCTGGTGGCCACCCAAGAACCCTACATTCGACTGGCCGAGCTCCTGAACCAGATAGCTCCCGGTGATTTCGTGAAGAAAACCCTTCTCGGCACCAGCGGCGCGGAAGCGATCGAAAACGCCATCAAGTTGGCGCGCGCCTACACCGGCCGGCCGGCGATCATCACCTTCGAGGGCGCCTATCACGGACGGACACTGCTCACCATGAGCCTCACCAGCCGATACGATCTCTTCAAGAAAGGATTCGGACCCTTCGCTCCCGAGATCTATCGGGTCACCGCGCCCTATCCCTACAGAAGACCCGACGGGCTGAGCGAGGATCAGTACGTCGATTGGTGCTGCCAACAGCTGGAGAACGCCCTGGTGACGCACGTCGCACCGAGCGCCGTGGCGGCCATCATCATCGAGCCGGTCCAGGGCGAAGGTGGATTCATTCCCATGCCGACGCGCTTCCTCCGCAAGATCCGGGAGATCTGTGACGAGCACGGCATGGTGATGATTACCGATGAGGTTCAATGTGGAATGGGTCGGACCGGCAAGCTCTTTGCCATCGAGCATCACGGCATCGTCCCCGACCTGGTGACCATGGCGAAATCCCTGGGGGCGGGCCTGCCCATCAGCGCGGTCACCGGTCGCGCCGAGATCATGGACGCAACCCACCTGGGAGGGCTGGGGGGCACGTACGGCGGAACACCCCTGGCCTCGGTGGCGGCCATCGAGGCGGTGAACACTGTGCGCCAACCGCAGTTTCTCCGTCGCGCCGAGGCGATCGGAGCCACCCTACGGAAGACACTCCTCACCTGGAAGGAGAAGTTCCCCATAGTGGGTGACGTGAGAGGGCTCGGCCCCATGATGGCGATGGAGCTGGTGCGAGATCGGACGACCAAGGAGCCGGCTCGCGATGAAACGCTTCAGATCATTCGTCGTGCCGTCGGGAGAGGACTGATCCTCATCCGCGCCGGTCTCTACAGCAACTGTATTCGTCTCCTGCCTCCCTTGGTGATTGACGACCAGCAGCTGCAGGAAGGCCTCTCGATTCTGGAGACAGCGATTCGCGAGCAGGGGTAGAGCGGCGTCGGAAACGGAGATGGTCGACACCCTCTTCTTTAACGGCACACTGCTGACCCAAGACCCCCAATCTCCCTTGGCTGGCGCGCTCGCGGTAGCGGGGGGAAGAATCGCGGCGGTCGGCTCCCTCGACGAGGTCGGGAACCTGGCCGGGCCGGGCACGCGCCGGGTGGATCTGGGGGGCCGAACCCTCCTCCCCGGTTTCAACGATGCCCACGTGCATGTTTGGAAAGTCGGACATCTCTTGACCACCATGCTCGATCTCCATGAGGTGAGAAGTATCTCACAGCTTCAGGACATGCTCCGTTCCGCGAGCCGCAGGCTCTCGAGGGGAGAGTGGCTCGTGGGGCGCGGCTACAACGAGGCACTCATCGAAGAGGGTCGGCAACCCACGCGTCAAGATCTGGACAGCGCTGTGTCCGATCGCCAGGTTTACGTGACGCGGACCTGCGGTCACATGGGAGTGGCCAACAGCCGAGCCCTACAGGCGGCGGGGATCGATGCCAACACCGTCGATCCTCCCGGGGGTGTCATCGTAAGAGACGACAGAGGGGAGCCCACCGGCCTCCTTCAAGAGAACGCCGTCGACCTCATGAATCAAGCGATCCCCGAGCCCACGCGGAGTGAGTACCAGCTCATGATCGAAGCCGCCAGCCGGCATCTGCACCGGTTGGGTATTACCAGCGCAACCGATCCCGGGGTTCGGCCTACCGTCCTCGATGCCTACCGTTCTCTGGCCGAGGAGGGAGCTCTTCGCTCGCGGTTCGACGTCATGTTGTTGCATGAGCAGGGGCGAGGCCTCGACGCTCCGCCTCAGCGCTACCAATCCGACTTCTTGCGCTTCGATTCCATCAAGTTCTTCGCGGATGGCGGGCTCTCCGGGGCCACCGCCGCGCTCCGCCAGGCGTACCGTCACGCCCCGACGCGAGGCGTGATGCGTCTTCAAGAGAACGAGCTCCTAGAGCTGGCCGGCCGGGCCGAGCGTTCCGGGTTCCACGTCGCGACCCATGTCATCGGAGACGCTGCCATCGATGCGGTCCTCTCCGTCTACCAGAAGCTCGACGAGCAGAGGCCGCGGAGACGGCGCCGGCTCGAGCACTTTGCTCTGCCGGATGCACTTCAGGTGGAGAGGGCATCGCGGCTTCGTGCCAGCGTCGTTGCCCAGCCGGCGTTTCTTCACAGCCTAGGGGAAAATTTCCGCCGTTACCTCACAGAGGCCTATCTGGCGCGCTGCTATCCACTCCGGAGTCTGCTAAAGAACGGACTGGAGTTGGCGTTGAGCTCCGATGGACCGGTCGTGGAAGATGACAACCCCCTCTTGGGGATTCAGGCCGCCGTCCTTCGGCGCGATTCCAAGGGTGCGACCATAGCGCCCGAACAAGCCATCACCGCAGCCCAGGCTCTCTACGCCTACACCATGGGCGGTGCGGTGGCGTGTGGAGATGCTACCAACCGCGGCAGCCTGTCGCGGGGTAAGTGGGCGGATCTGGTGGTGCTGGATCGAAATCCCCTTGAATCCGATCCAAGTGCTTTGACCGAGATCGTCGTGGAATCCACCTACGTGACGGGCGAGCCAGTCTACCAGCGATGAGGAACCGATCCGTTACACCGGCCACCCCGCCGACTTCATATGCCTCTTCACTCGTTCAAACGT
>DATDRI010000236.1:0-7839 GCA_035291825.1 Vicinamibacteria bacterium
GAGGAAGGGGCGCACCAGCCTCAAGACGCTCCTGAAGAAGACCACGCTCGCGGCGATGGCTGAGAACGGGAAGAGCGAGGGAGTGGCCCGCAAGCCGCGGATTCGTTCCACGACCAAGCTGGCCGCGGGCCGAGGTCGCAAACCGATCTCGATCTCGATCAATCGCTACTGCTGTTAGGTTCGTTTTGGATCCGAGCCCTTCCGGCCGACCGGAAGGGCTTTTCTCTGTGCGCCGTCTCGTCGAGTGCAATAGTACCGCAGGGCCCCACCCCCGCGGCCTCGGCCTTCTCGGCGCATTCACCAATGCGCGCTCACTCCTCGTTCGCGCGCTGTCCTCCGCTCGCCAGCTTGCTGCGGACGGCGGCGCGCCGGGCTCGCTCCGCTCGCGCAGGGTGCGGGCCGAGTTTTTCAGCACCCTGCTGGCCCGCTCGTCATGATCACCAGCCTTCTCCTCGCCATCGTGCTCCCGTTCTACACTTTCGCCGCCGGGCTCGTGGGCATTCCCTATGCGCTTCTCACCAAGGATGCGCGCATCCTATTCTGGATGGGCCGGCTGGGCGTACGCATCGGATTCGCCCTCGCTCGCATCCGCACCGTCACCCACGGCATCGAGAAGATCTCCGCCGACTCGCATTTCATCTACATGATGAACCACAACTCGAACCTGGACGCTCCGGCGGTATTCATGAAGCTCCCGGGACCGGTGCGGGTTCTCGGGAAGAAGGAGCTCTTCCAGCTCCCGGTGCTGGCAACGGCGATGAGGATGGGTGGCTTCGTCCCCGTCGACCGGTCGAACCGCGAGGCGGCGATCGAGAGCGCGCGGCGCGCCGCCCGGATCGCCGCATCCGGCGCCTCGTTCCTCATCGCGCCCGAGGGGACTCGAAGCCGCACCGGAGATCTCCTACCGTTCAAGAAGGGCGGGTTCCATATCGCCATCGATTCCCAGGTGCCCGTTCTTCCCATCACCGTCGTCGGCGCTTTCGAGCTCATGCCTCCCGGGAGCTACGCCATTCGACCGGGGGTAATCGAGATCTTCTTCCACGATCCCATCGAAACCAAAGGTCTCCAGAACCGGGATCGGTTCGAGCTCATCGCCAAAGTTCGGGCGCCGATGGAGGAAGTCCTGGCGCGGCACCGAGCTTCGACTGTTCTATAATCGATCCGGATCCGCCAATTCCGAGGTTTTACATGTTCGTTTCGAAAACTATTCCCCTCGAAGGGAAGCTCGACGGCTGGGTCGGCGGCTTCGACGTTCCCGAGCTGCTGCTCGCGATCTCGAAGGCGGGCAAGACCGGGCGGCTCGAGGTCTCGAGCGCGGACGTGGACCGGAAGGTTTTCTTCGACGACGGGCGGATCGTCTTCGCCTCGTCCTCCTCGCCCGACGATCGGCTCGGCGCCTACCTCCTCCTTCGGAACGAGCTCGGGCTCGCGGACCTGAGGCGTCTCAGTCCCGGCGTGCGGCCCGGCCTGCGCCTCGGATCGCTTCTCGTGGAGGCGGGGATTCTCCCGGCCCAAGCCCTCCCCGACGCCGTCCTCGGACAGGTACGAGGGATCGTCCTCGACCTCTTTCGCTCCCCACGCGCTTCCTATCGTTTCGTGGAGGAGGCTCCGAAGGCGATCGAGACGATCACCCTCGAGATTCCGCCGGCGCGGTGGATCCTGGATGGAATCGAGGGCGTCAGGAGCTGGCTCCGGGTGGCCCGTGGCGTCGGGCCCCTCGACGTTCTCTTCGAGAACGTCGACGGTCACGAAGAGAGCTTCCGCACCATCGATCTCGACACGGGAAGTCTGGAGCTACTGGCGATGCTCCGCCACCCGAGATCGCTCGAAGAAATCTGCGCTAGCTCGGAGCTCCCCGACATCGCCATCTGCCGCAGGCTCTGGGCGTTTCAACTGCTCGGCTGGGTCCGTGCCGATCCGCTCACCGCCGGCGGAGACGAGATCGACTCTGACATCGAGGCCCTGGGAATGATTTTGAAGGAAGAGCCCCGTCGCCGCTGAAAAAAAGCCCCCTTGCTAAGCGCATAGCCCCTTCGTTGACACCGAGAGGCGGCGCCTGTTAGCATGATGGGGCCGGCGAAAACTCGGGTTTTTGTGTTAAAAGAACCTCTCACCGATGGGCGCAGCGCGGTCGCGACGGGGCCCGCCATCGATTCGCTCCACAACCTCTATACCTACCGCGAGCATCTGGACGAGCTGAAACAGCGGCTCTCCGCGGACGGCTTCCTCGCTCTTCTCCTCATCGACGTCTCCGACATCAATCAGGTCGAGCGCGACCACGGGAGCCTCATCTACGATCGACTCCTCGACATGGTTCGGGAGGTGGTGTCGGAGCTCCAGGGAAAGCAGCTCCGGAGCGGCGACATCATCGCCCTCAACGAGACGGTGGGCGACGTCTTCCTGGTGTTCCTCGCCCCGCGCAAGGAAGAAGAGCACCTTCTTGCCGAGGATATCGAGAAGATCGGAGAGCGCGTCGAGGCCTATCTCGTGCCCCGCATCTCACAGACCGCGTTCTCGTTCTTGAGGAAGCGCTCGGACGTCTTCGTGGGAACGTCGCTCGTGCTCCATAACCCTCTGGTGCGGCCGGAGCGCCTGGTGATGCGGGCGATCCAGGAAGCGCATCAGGACGCGCGGCTCAATAACCACCGGCGTCATCTCCGGAACAAGAAACAGCTCCAGCGGATCATCCTCAAGGAGCAGATCACCATCCTGTTCCAGCCGATATACGACATGGAGACCCTCCGACCTCATGGCTTCGAGGCACTCTGCCGGGGACCGAAGAACACCGAGTTCTTCAGCCCGCTCGCTCTCTTCGACACCGCTGAGAAGTCGGACCTGGCGTTCGAGCTCGATCACCTATGCCGGAGTAAGGCGCTCCAGGCCGCGGGAGGGGGCCGCGGGAGCTGCCTTCCGCGGGAGTTCAAGCTCTTCATCAACACTCTGCCGTTCTCGATGCGTGACCCCGACTTCCAGGGAAATGAGTTGATCCGTTTGCTGGGGAAGGACCTGGCGCCGGATCAGATCGTCTTCGAGGTCACCGAGCGCCGGGCCATCGAGAACTACCACCTGTTCCGCGACGCCATGAAGTACTTCCAGCACCTGCGGTGCCTCTTCGCCATCGACGACATGGGCGCGGGCTATTCTGGGCTCGACAAGATCGTGGAGCTCCAGCCCAACTACGTGAAGCTCGACATGAGCATGGTCCGCGACATCCACACCAGCTTCGTGAAGAAGGAGTTGGTGCAGACCTTCAAGGCGATGGCCGACAAGATCGACGCCAAGCTCGTCGCCGAGGGAATCGAAAAGCGCGAAGAGTTCGACGTGGTGCGGGAGATCGGCGTCAACTACATCCAGGGAAACTACCTGGGCCGACCGCTGCAGGGCTTCCAGACCGCGCCCTTCGCGTTCTGAGAAATCCGAACGCAAAGACGCCAAGAAACGCAAGGGCGCAAAGCCGGGAGGAAATGGGTTCTTCTTCGCGCCCCTGCGACCTTGGCGCCTTTGCGTTCTTCTGAGGTTCTTCATCACTCTTTCCGGCCGCCTGGTTTGACGTGCCCGGAATTTCTTATTACCTTGTTTATAAGCCCATTTAATCGAATAGGTCGCGGAGGAAGCTCGGTCCAGAGCCATAGCTTCCCTTCTCATCCGGTGAGGGGGGCAGCTTTGGGTAAGGGGCCATATGCAGGCGATGAAGTACCACGAGCTCATCGACTCGGTACGCAACGTCGGCAAAGATCCGTCGCGGCTGATCTTCGAGGACGAGCTCACCGGAATCCACAATCGCCGCTTCCTGCTGGGCTTTCTAAACGACAAAGTCCGGTGGGGTACGGGGGAGGATTATCCTCTCTCTTTGTTGGTCCTGGACGTGGACCATTTCAAACAAATCAACGACACCCACGGGCACGACGCTGGGGATCAAGCACTCATCTGGCTGGCCCACCTGCTCGCCGAGATGAGCGGCGATGATGCCATACCCATACGATACGCCGGCGACGAGTTCGTGGTGCTCCTTCCACACACCGACAGCAGCGACGCCGGAAACGTGGCGCAGAGAATCCTGCATCAAACGAAGCTCCGGACCTTGAAGCTGAAAGATGGCGGGGTCAACGTGCCCGTCTCGGTGAGCGTTGGAGTCGCGACGGCGCCCGAGGATGCCGGGAACGGCCGTCAGCTGATGCTGCGCGCGGATTCCGCTCTCTATCATGCCAAGCGCGCGGGAAGAAACCAGGCGGCGAGCGCGGGGCAAATCGATCCGGCAACGGTCTTCCCCAATGCCGCGCTACAGCAAATCGCGAGCCTGGGTGTGGCGGGAAGGGAGCGGGATCTGAGGCTGGTGTCGAAGGCCCTCAACTCCCTCAACCTGGGCAGGAGCCAGTTTCTTCTCTTCGAGGGCGCTCCGGGAATGGGTAAGAGCACGCTCCTGGAGACCATTCGCGCCAATCCGGCGGGCGCGCAATCGATGCGCCTCGTCAAGGTAACGGGAATCCAGCAAGAGGCCTATCGGCCCTACTACCTGGCCGCTTCCATAATCCTGTCGTTGATTGGCCAGCGCGGAGAGGAAGGCACCGAGCTTTTCCAGTCGCTGTCCAGAAGGCAGATGCGTGAGCTCTCCCGCATACTGCCTCAGCTCGCCGATCTCGCCGTCGCGGAAGCGGAGGAAAAGGAAGACGAAGCTTCAGGGCGGGAGGGGATCTTCCGTGCAGCGGCCGAGCTGCTGGCCGAGGCGGTGGACCCGGCCCTGGTCATTCTCATCGATGATCTCCACTTCGCGGACGAGGCGACCCTCATGCTTCTCCGGGTGTTGATGCAGAGGGAACAACTGCCCCTTCTCGTCATCGGTGCGGCTATCGATACCTTCCGGCTCGACGGAGAAGAGGAGTCGTCGCCCCTGGAGCGCTTTTATGCCTTGCACCACGAATCGCTTCACATCGAACGAGTGAAGCTTTCACCCCTGACCGCCGCCGACATCGAGGCCCACGTGCAGTCCATCTTCCCCCGGCTCAAGTCTTCTACCGATCTGGCGAACGAGCTGGCTCACATCACGCAAGGCAATCCCCTCTTCGTGAGCGAGGTGCTACGGAAGCTGGTGCTGGATCAGAAAATCACGCCAAAGGGTCAAGGTTGGATGATCGAGAAGCTCGAAGAAAGCTATCTCCCCCGCTCTCTCGAGGAGATCGTCCTCCAGAAGATTTCCGCTCTCGACGAAGAAAGCCGCCAGCTGCTGGCTCAGGCCTCCACATTCGGCGAGGACGTGTCGCTGAGCTACCTCACGGCGAGCTCGGAGCAGGAGGAGAGCCGGGTCCTGGAGTTCCTCGATCGGGCGGAGGCGCTCGGGCTGGTGCGGCTCGATTTTCAGATCAACGACGAGACCATGCGCTTTCTGAGCAAGCGGGTGCTTCAGATCGCCTACGGGAGCCTGGACCAGAAGCAGCGCCGGGAGCTCCACGAGCGCGTGGGGAACTATCAAGAGCACCTCTCCGAGCAGCGTCTGTTCACTTCGGCGTCGCTGCTCGCGTATCACTTCAAGCGATCCGCCAACCGGGTGAAAGCCCAGCGCTACGAGAAGGTCCAGCTGGCGCACGACCGGGCGGTCTTCGTTGCCCAGGAAGCGCAACGCTACGTCGGCGACGGATACTTTGAGTTCACCGGGCCGCTCCATCCTTCGAGTCTCGCCCTGGTCGCGGCCTTTTTGCGCGCGTTTCTCACCGCGGTCCGTGGCATCCAGCTCTATCCGCCGGGAAGCGGCCCGATACGGGCGGCGCAAGGCCAGGCGCATGCGGCGATAGACGTTCTGCTTTCCATGAACGAAGCGTTGAGCCTCTCGCCCGCCGAAGGCGGATTGCGGGTGAATGGAGCCGAGCTCGCGACGCGTGAGTTCCGGGCCCTCGAGGACTCCGTACGAGAGCTCTTTGCCCGCGCCGACCTTCAGAGCGTCACCTTTCGCCGCGGCCTCTCCGAAGAAGAGATGAATTGCCTGCTGGAGGCTCTGGGAGAGATCAAGACCGAGCCGGTGGCCCGGGGCTACTGGAGGGAGTTCGCCGCGGAGCGCCGTCTCGAGCACATCGGTTTTCGGCAAGTCCGTTACTCGCGGCTCAAGAGCAAAACCGTGACCCCTACCCCCATTGCGTCTTCAGAAGTAGAGCTTACGCCCGCGGAGCTCGCCGACATTCCGGATTTGTTGCGTTTCTTTCTCGGTGCCGCCAAGAACATCAAGCTCTATCCCACGGGGAGCCGGCCCCTCACGAGCTTCGTACGCCATTTTCACGAATCCCTCGAGAGGATCTTGAGCCGCCGTCAGGTCATCACCCTGGCCGCAGTGAATGATTCGCTCCTGGTCAATGGCGTCAAGCTCAGCGCCCCTGAGCTGGAAGTCGTGGTCGAGGGCTTCGTCGCCTTCATGAACTCCGTTGCGCTCGACAGCCTGTCGTTTCGTGCCCACGTCACAGCCGCTGAGATCGAGGCGCTTCTGGGATCCCTCCGGGAGCTCCCCACCTCCGGAGTGGACGAGCACTACTGGGAAGATGTCTCCCGTCAGCACCGCCTTTCCGGCCTCGCCTTCAACACCGAACGCTACGCCCTCGGCGCTCTCCAGGGCACGAAGCGCATCGAGCCTTTGTCCGACCTTCCGAAGGACGCCGCACCCGAGCCCGTGGTCCTGGACGAGATGGTTTTCGAGGAAGCGTACGTCACCGACGACGTGCCCGAGGAAGCCGCCCACTCCCAAGAGGGTGAGCCGATAACGGAGGAGAGTTTCGAGAGTCTGGTGAGAGTTTTTTCAACCCACGGAAGGGAGCTCCTCCTGAGAGGGGAGCGTGACGCCTTCGAGCAAATGATTCGAACGCTCTTCGGGGATTTCCAGAAGAACGAGCCGCAGCTGAGACAACGGATCCTCGTCGGCTGTCGGAGCTTGCTGGACGGCTTGATGCTCCCCCTTCAGCTGCAGTTCGCTTCTGTAACCGTCGACGCGCTTGGGAGCGTCCTCCGGGAAGAGCGAGATCCGCGGCTTCTCGGCGAGGTGGGCGCCATATTGCAGAAACTTTCCAACGGTGCCATACAGTTCGCGGACTATCAGCTTGCGTGCCGCATCTTCTGCGAGCTCCGTGACCGGTCGCGTTCCTCGACGGAGCGGGACCCGACCGCCGATTCGCTGGAGCCAAAGCTCGAGAGCGCCATACAGAAGCTCCTCGAAGAAGACATGCTCTCGGGAGACCTTGCGCGCCAGAGAAAGGCGGCTCAGGTTCTCGTCAGCATCGGCTCTGCCGGTATCCCTTTGCTGATCGACATCATCAAAGGCCAGCGCGACTATCGGATTCGCCAGCTGGCGGCAAGGCTCCTCGCGGAGCTGGGGCCGGAAGCGGCTCGCCGACTCAAGCACGAGATTCTCTTTGAAGTCACCGTGGTTCAGCGTACCCGCATACTCGAAGTCATCGACAACGTGACCGGCGATGTGAGAGACGAGCTGACCTATTGCCTCGGTGACGCGGACCCGAAGCTGCGGCGCGCCGCTTTTCAATTGGCGGACCGTTTGAAAGACGAGTCCCTGATCGAGGTCCTCGCCCCGTTCGCTCGAAGTGACGATCTCGCGGTGGCGAAGGGAGCCATCAGCAGCATGGCCAAGTTTCGCAGCGCCAACGCAGTGGATGCGCTCGTTTCCATTCTGAGCTCGGCGAAACAGCCCGAGGTGGCCATTGCTTGCTGTCAGGCGCTGGCTCAGATCGGCGACCCCTCTTGTCTCGAGGCGCTCGTCCAGATTCTGGGTCAGAAGAAGCGCCAGCTCTTCGGACGTGTTTGGGGCGAGCAGGTCCGCGCTACGGCCGCCCTGGCCGTTGGTCAGATTAA